>CASDRW010000028.1 GCA_949283275.1 uncultured Pseudomonadota bacterium | reverse complement strand
CGCAACGCCGGTGTGGTCGCCCAGAGTGGATTATATTGCCTTTACCAAAATGGCTAACGGTGAGTTTTATATTGGAGTTATGTATCCTGACGGAACGGGCGAAAGACTGCTGGCATCGGGATATTTGGTTGAAGGACCTACTTGGTCGCCAAACGGACGTGTGCTGATTTATTTTCGGCAGGACAAACCCAACGGAAGGTCGCAAGCTCCGGTTAAGCTTTATTCAATTGATTTGACCGGATATAACGAACGCCAGATAATTACTCCGGCCGATGCCTCGGACCCGGCATGGTCGCCGCTGCTGCCCTAGGCAATCCTTTTGATAATTGGGGCGGAAAGGTGCGGTGCGGTATCGCCTATGAAAATATGGCGGCGGAGCTCGGTTGCGGCTATTGAGTATTCTTCTTCGGTTTGAGCGTGGATTGTTGCCAGAGGTGTTTTGGCGTCAACATAGTCGCCAATTTGGCAGAAATCAGAATAGCCGGTGGCATAATCGAGTTTTTGCTCAGGTGTGGTGCGGCCACCTTTGAGCAAAATTATGCTAAGACCGATATCTCTTGTATCCATGCCACAGACATAGCCTGATTTATCTGCAAAGACAGGACGAATAATCGGGGCTTGGGGCAGGTATTTCCACGGATTGTCGCAAAAATCTTTGGGTCCGCCCAGAGATGAAACCATGGCAGCAAATTTTTCCAAGGCTTTGCCGCTGTCTAAGGTTTGTTGTAGTTTGGTTTGAGCTTCTTCTTGGGTGGCGCAAAGCGAGGAGGCAAGCAAAAGCTCGCTGCAAAGCTTTAGAGTTATATCATGAGTGCGGTGGTCAATGTTTTTTCCCTTTAGGAAATCAACCGCCTCGGCTACTTCCAAAGCATTGCCGACGTTATGGCCCAAGACTTGATTCATGTCGGTTAGAACAGCGGTGGTTTTGGTGCCGGAAGCGTTGGCAACCTTGACAATCGAAGTGGCTAATTTTTCGGCCTTGGCAAGCGAATCCATAAAAGCACCGTTGCCGCATTTTAGGTCCATAACCAAATAGTCCAGACCGGCGGCAATCTTTTTTGAGAGTATTGAGGCAGTAATTAAATCAATTGACTCAACCGTGCCGCAAACATCGCGAATGGCATAAATTTTTTTGTCGGCCGGAGCCAGGTTGCCGGTTTGGCCGATGATGGCACAGCCAACTTGCTTTACGGTTTGATAAAATAGGTCATTTGACGGAGAGGTTTGATAGCCGGGGATGGAATCAAATTTGTCCAAAGTGCCGCCGGTGTGGCCCAATCCGCGGCCGGATATCATCGGGCAATAGGCGCCGCAAGCAGCAAGCATAGGGGCTAACATTAAACTTATTTTGTCGCCGACCCCACCGGAAGAGTGTTTGTCGAGGACAGGTCCGCCAAGATTGTCCCAATGCATAACGTCGCCTGAATCTCGCATAGCCAATGTAAGAGCCGAGGTTTCCTCGGCGCTCATGCCTTTGAGAAATATGGCCATAGTGAAAGCGGCAGTTTGAGCATCAACAATTGAGCCGTCGGTTACACCTTGGATAAATTCGCGGATTTGTTCGGTGGTTAGAGTTTTGCCGTCGCGTTTTTGGCGAATGATTTCTTGAGGGAGCATGTTAATATCCTTTCTTGATGGTATTAATGAGGGAGGCTAGAACAGAGCTGGCGCCGATGCGAAAATGGGTGGAGTTTACCCAAGTAGGTCCCATAATCGACTGGGATAGCGTTAGGTATTTTTTGGCATCTTCAATGGTCTTAATGCCGCCGGAAGCTTTAAAACCCACGTTTTTTCCGCTTTTTTTGATGGTTTCTAATATAATATTGGCGGCCTCCGGTGTGGCCGAGATATCGGTTTTGCCAGTTGAGGTTTTGATAAAATCGGCTTGAGTTTCAATACAAAGTTCGGATGCTAAGCGGATGTTGTCAACGGTTTTGAGCTCGCCAGTTTCTATAATTATTTTTAGGGTCTTTGAGCCCGAAAGCTGGCGGGCATGTTTGAGATATGTAAGGCAAAAATCTATGTCATGGTTAAGAAAAGTGCGATAGGGAAGAACCACGTCTAGCTCATCGGCGCCAAGTTTGACGGCTGTAGTCACTTCTTTTTCCAGTAAATATAGGTCGGCAAGGCCTAGGGGAAAGTTTATAACCGTGGCTATTTTGATTGATGATGGTAGATTGTCTTTGGCAACGGGAATAAACTGCGGATAAATGCAAACCGCGGCGGTCTGACCATAGGGAGTTGAGGCTTTCTGGCACAAAGATAGTATGCTTTCTTCATTATCATCGCTGTTTAATGAGGTTAGATCCAATGCGGAAATTAAGATTTTGGCAGCAGATACGTCATCCATCGGTTAAATCCTTTCGATAATGTCGGATAAAAGTTTGACAAGATTGGCAGAGGCTAACGAGGCAACAGCCAAAGTTTCGTCGTGAGTTTGGGGAGATGATTGCAAGCCGGTTCCCATGTTGGTTATGACCGAAAAGCCCAAAACCTTAATACCTGCATGGACGGCGGATATAACCTCGGGTACGGTTGACATGCCTACGGCATCGGCACCTAAAATGCCAAAAGCTTTTACCTCGGCCGCGGTTTCAAAGTTGGGGCCTGATACCATGAGATAAACACCCTTGGTTAGTTTTTGAGATGTTTTTTTGGCAATATCAAGCGCCAGCTTTTGCAAATCTTTTGTATAAGCATTGCTCATGTCCGGAAAACGAGGACCAAGATTATCGTCATTGGGGCCAATCAACGGATTGGCAAAACTTAAATTGATGTGATCGGTTATCAACATAATCGAGCCGGGTTTGATTTTGGGATTAAGTGAACCGGCGGCGTTGGTTACGATAAGTGTTTTGATGCCTAAAAGTTTGAAAGTTTTGATAATTTGGCTGATAATTTGCGGCGAATGCCCCTCGTAAAGATGAAAGCGCCCTTGCATGCATAAGATTTTTTTGCCATGTAAGGTGCCGGCAACAAAACGACCGCTGTGGCCTGCAACACTACTTTGAGGGAAACCTTTTATTGAGGTGTAGTCTATGATTATCGGGGTATTTAGAGATGAGGCGATATCGCCTAAGCCGGAACCTAAGATAATGGCAATCTCGGGAGAAAATCCGTTAAGCATTTGTTTTAGTTGCAGGGCAAAAGAATGACACGCTTCGGTCATGGTTTAAAACTCCTTGAAATTGTTGGGCAGAAGTTCTTCTAGTGTAAAGGTTTTTTTGATGCCGTTTTTGTCAGCTAAGTGGATTTTGGTATCAGCAGAAGCAAATTCGGCTATTCTCTGGCGGCAAGCCCCACACGGAGATATCAAAGCTTTGCTGTCGGCATAAATAAGAATTTCGGCAATTTTATTGTCGCCCCCGTTTAGCATGGCGGCAATTGCTCCGGCCTCGGCACAAGTGCCTACCGGATAAGAGATGTTTTCAACATTGCAGCCGGAATAAAAGTTGCCGGATGAGCTTAAAATAGCGGCGCCAACACAAAATTTGGAGTATCGAGCATAGGCATTGGCGGCGGCTGATGAGGCTAAATTAAAAAGTTTGGTGGCATTATTCATGTCTATAACCTTATAAATTAAATGTTTTTTTAATTTTATGCTTTATAATAGCCACAGAATGTTAAGATTGCAAAGGTTATTTACCTTTAATGCAACGCCATGGTTTTTGAAAATAAGGGGCTTTATCGTGAAAAAAATTGTTTTGGGATTGGTAAGTTTGCTGCTTGTCGGTTTGGCCGGGGTAGCTTTGTATGTGACAAATATCGATTGGAATCAGCATAAAGATAAAATTGCCGAGCAGTTTTATAATTCTACCGGAAAAGTAGTTAGTTTTGACGGAAAGTTGAGCTTTAGAATTTTTCCCACTCCTTATTTGAATGCGGCAGAAGCAAAAGTTTATAATGATAAAAGCAAAAGAGGAAAACCGTTGCTGGAGATAAAAAATGTAGTCGCAGAGCTTGCTTTGATGCCGCTTATCAAGGGAGAAGTGCATGTCAAAAAAATGATATTGGACGGAGCGGTTATTAATATTGATTGGAGTGATGAAGGTTTAAGTTGGCAGAGCGATTTAAGTCCGGATCAAAGGCAGATGATGGAAGATACTAATATGATATTAAATAGTGTGTCTTTAAGGAATGCCGAACTTAATTTTGAGGATTCCTCTTCAAATGTGGAATTTAAGCTTACAGACCTTAACGGCGAAATATTTGCACAAAGTATATTCGGTCCTTTTAGAATTGAAGGAAACTATCTGAAAGGAAATTCTCCTGAGGGTTTTGCATTATCAATCGGTGAATTGTCGGATGCTTCTATTACTTCTCTTAATTTGGTAGTTACGCATCCTTTGTCCGAAAGTTATGTTAGGTTCGACGGAGGATTCAGACTTGCAAATAAGATGTTAAACGGAAATGTGATTATGGAATCACAAAAGCTTAGTGATTTCATAAATGCTAATTTTGATGATGTTAAAATCTCTTCCGATTATAATAAACCAATAGCTTTGGGGTTTGATTTTGTGCTGGATCAACAAAAACTCGGAATGTCTAATATCGTAATTAAATACGGTAATACTCAGGGAGCTGGTGTCTTGGAGATGCCTTTGACTAATAAGGCAAAGACAGAGGTTGATATGAGTTTTAATTTTTCGGATTTGGAATTGGAGCCAGTGGTTAATGTAATGGAGGAATTGTTTGAAAAATATAAGGAAGAGCCTTTTAATCCTCAGTATCCGGTAAATTTAGATGCCGAGATTAAAGCCGTAAGAGTATCTTATCAAGGACAGGGATTTAAAAATTTAGCAGTTGAGTTCGGGCTTGATAAGGAAATGCTGACAATAGATAATTTTAATGTGATACTTCCGGGAAATACGGAACTTAAACTTAAAGGAACAATTTATTCATATGATGATGAGCTATATTATCAGGCAGATACAACGGTTGCATCAAATAATTTTATTGAAACAATGGAATGGCTTAATTTAAGACCAAAAATTAATGCCGTTGCAGTGTATAAAAAACTGCTTGCAACCGCTAAAATATCGGGAAATTTTGAAAGAATTCAGATATCGCCTTATAAGATAACTATGGATAAAAGTACCGCATCAGGTGAGGCCGGAATTGTATTGGGAAACAGAAAAGATATTATGCTGGTAGTAAATACCGATACAATTAATTTTGATAATTATATTGCTTCGTTGCCAGAAGAGGAAAAAAACAAAACTTGGGCCGAGAGAATGGTGTATCGTTTTGGAAAACTCGGTTTTTTAAATGATATTGATTTGGTATTGGATGCTAAAGCCGGTTTGCTTATTTACGAAAGTATGCCGTTTGAAAAAGTCGATGTCAAAGGAAATGTTTTAAACGGAGTAATGGAAATTGAATATGCCAAAACTGAAAAAATGGCTAATACGGCACTTGAAATAAAGGGAAAGCTGAGCGGTTTCGGAGAAGAACCAAAAGCTGAGAATTTGCAATATGAGGTTAAAAGCAATGATGTTGCTTCATTAATTAACAAATTGGAACTTAATGTACCGGATTTGGATTATAAAAAGTTTAATAATTTGAACATGAGCGGAACGATTAACGGTACTATTGATAATTTGGGAATTAATACGCTTTTTACAATTGGAAATCTTAATGTCGCATATAAGGGGTTTGTGGTTAATGAGACTGGTAAAGTAGTTTATGATGGAGATTTGGAAATTAAACATCCAGAATTATCGACGCTGTTGGAAAATATTAAATCAAGTTATGTGCCTGAGGCAAAGAATTTAGGCATATTTAAGCTTAATACTAAAATTTTGGGCAATAAAGAAAGTATGAGTTTTAAGAATTTGAGTTTTAATGTTGGTTATACGTCGGCAACAGGTGAAATGAATTATGAAAATATATCCGATCGACCTGCAGTTATGGGAAATTTGGCGATTAACCGGTTGGATGCAGATAAACTTTTGGCCAAGTCAAAATCAGCTCTAATAAATGTTGCTGCACAGAGTGAAGAATTTGATTTTTTGCCTAAACCTTTTTTGAGTAAAGAAAAAATTGATTATGCTCCTTATAGTAATTTTGATGTTAAAGGAGAGTTTGCCGTTAAGGAGCTTTCTTATAAAGACTATCTAATTAATGATGCCAAGTTTAAGTTGGAGAAAATTGGCGGAGTATTGAATGTGAGTGATTTTTCAGCTACTTATAAAGATACACCAATTGAGGCTAAAATCTCACTTTATATGAATGAAAATCCGACAGTTAACGGTAGTTTTAAATTGGACGGAGCAAATGTTAATGATTTTGCAATCGGGGGAAAAATATATAATTTGAAAGGGGGAAAGTTTTCGGAAAAATTTGATTTCAGTTCGAAGGCGGATAGTGTACAATCTTTTGTTGGAGGTCTTAAAGGTAAAGCGGAATTCAAGGCGGCAGGTGTCGAAGTCGGCGGAATTGATTTAACAGCAATTTATAATGATTTGATTAATCGAGAAGTTAGTGAGGGATTGGTTGAGGTTGTTAAAAAGAATGTAACTTCCGGTAAAACATTGTTTGATAAAATTGCTGGAAGAGCAATTTTTGAAAATGGAAAATATAGTTTGGCTGATGCAACAATGCAAAATGCTAATGCCAATATTACTGTGTATGGCGACGGAGATTTAACAACCTGGGATATGAATATGGTGTTTAATGTTAAGTATAATGAATCTAAATATTTGCCGGAGTTTGCTTTTTCTCTTAAGAACGGAATGGAAAATCCTATAGCTGATGTTAATGTAAGTTCTTTATTTAAACTTTATCAGGCAAAAGAAGAACAAAAAAAACAGGCTCAGGAAGAGTTAATTGCCGCCGAAAAATTGTATTGGGATAAATTAGTTAAGGAACAACAAAATATTGCAAATAGTTTGGTTGACTCGGTCAGAGAAAATCTAGAAAAAAATATTGATGCCAAAGCAGCAAAAGTAACTCCTGATAGTGCAAGCAAATATATAGCTTTAAAACAAAATGCAGCAAGCGTTTTGGCGGAACTTATTGAAGTTATGGCTGATGCTGAAAATGTTGATATTAATGATGATGTGATACAAAAATTAAATACTGCAAATCAGAGCGCTTTGGTTGAAATTGAACGTATGGAACAACAAATTGATAAGTTCTATAAAGAAGATTTGCAAAAACGAGGTGAAACAGCGTTTAATAAGAATGTTGAAGCATTTAATCAACTGAAAAAAACAATATTTAATTATAATGCCCAAAAAGATAAATATAATGAGCGTCTGGCAAAAATTGTAACAGAGTATAGTTTGGATAAGGATAATGAGGCTCTAATGATTATGCAGGATATTGATGACAAAATTTCTGAGTTGGAAAAAATTAATAATGAGACTGTTGATTTTCAACAAAATAAAGGTCATGATTTGTCAGTTGAGGAATGTGAAGAAAATAATCAAAATCTAGAACAGGTTGCCTTAACAATTACCGAAGGTAGAGAATTTTTGGAAGAAAGAATGCTTGAGCTGGAAAATCATGTTATTCCATTAATTGAAGCAGAAGAAAGTGCTTATAAAGATGATTTAATCAAAAGAGAAGAGCAAAAACTTATTGAGGAAAATACCGGAACTATCAGTATTAAAAAAACCGGACAGACGGTTACCATAAAAAGAGATATTGAAGAAATTAAGAATATCGAAAACGAAATAAGCCAAAATGCGGTTAAAGTACTTGATTTTTCTAGGGAAAAAGCGCCTGAAGAAAACGTAGAGGAAATGCCGAACGAAAATGTTATAAAAAAAGGACGGAATATTCGTATAAATTAGCTTGAGGAATCGGTTTTGTGTGTTATATATGAAGCATAAATAATAATTATGCGGAGTTTATAAGATATGAAAAAACCTGAAGTTTGTATTTTGCCGGTGGCCGGTTTATCTACCAGAAATCTGCCGGCGACCAAAGTTTTGCACAAAGGATTTTTGACACTACACAGCAAGCCGATTATTCAATATGCGGTTGATGCTTGTGCCGAAATCGGAATTAAGGAAATTGTATTTATTTATAGTGATCAATCTTGCAAGTATTTGTTTGAAAAATATTTTGAGCCTTATCCGTGGCTTGAAAATCACTTGAAAGAGAAAAATAAACTGGATATTTTGCTTGAATTGCAAAAGGTTATTCCGCAAGGAATGAAGTTTTCGTTTGCCGAACAGCAAAAGCCGTTGGGCAATGGTCATGCAATTTTGATGGCAAAAGAGATTGTCGGAAAAAGAGATTTTGTGGTGATGTGGCCTGATGATGTGTATATCAGTCTGCACGGCAAAGGAATCTTGGCGCAGCTTTTGGAAGTGTATGAAAAAGAAGGCGGTATGGTGGAAAATATTATGGAATTGCCGCGCGAACAGTTGGTCAGATACGGAGTGTTGTCGGGAGCAGTGAGAGAAGGACGCGTGGTTCATGCCAAAGGCAAAATCGAGAAGCCGGCTTTGGAAGATGTGCCTTCTAATTATGCCAGCATGGGGCCTTATATTTTGCCAAATGAAATTATGGATATTTTGCCCGAGGTGGAAAAAGGAACCAACGGCGAGATTAATCTGGCAGATGCCATGGGGTTGGCGGCACAAAGAGGTATGAAACTTACGGGAGTGTTGTGCGATGCAATGAGGTTTGATTGCGGAACCAATAAAGAATTGGAGAAGTCAAATCTGAAACTTTGTTTAATGGAAGATCCCGAGTTGAGAGCATATTGTGCCAATTTGCTTAATACTATGGAAATATAAGCAATTTGTCGCTTTGGTATTTGAAAAAAGCTGCGGCCTTGTGAGGAGCAGCTTTTTTTATAGCAAAAAATGCTTGCAATTAGATAATTTATTGTTTATAGTCCGCTCAACTTTGGGAGTCTGTTTTGATAAAGACTCCGGTTAAAGTGCAGGTATTTATGAAGGTAGTACCTGATTTTAGTTATTATCCGGTCTGCCCGTCAGGCCAGCAACATTTGTAAAGAAAGGGAAAATGCCATGAGACATGGAGTTAAACACAGAAAACTTAATATGGATACCAACGCCCGCAGAGCTTTGTATTCTAATTTGACCGCAGCTGTTTTGTTACATGAGCAAATTAAGGTTACTTTGCCGCGCGCCAAAGAATTGAGAACTTTTGTTGATAATATGATTACCTTGGGCAAAAAAGGACAGCTTAGCAATCGTCGTCAGGCATTGGCCTTTTTGCGTGATGAGGAAGTTGTTGCCAAGTTGTTTTCTACTTTGGCTGAGCGTTATAAAAATCGCAACGGCGGCTATACTCGTGTTTTGCGTGCCGGGTTCCGCTATGGCGATTGTGCCGAGATGGCCATCGTTGAGTTGGTTGATCGCGATGTTAACGCCAAAGGCGCTAAAGATTTGGCCAGAGTAGCAGCTGAAAAAGCCGCTTTGGAGGCTGCAGAAAAAGAAGCCAATGCTGAGGCTAAAAAAGAAGAGAAAAAGGCTGAAAAGAAAACGGCTGAGAAAAAGGCTAAAGAGCCAGCCGAGAAAAAGGCTAAAGAGCCAGCCGAGAAAAAGGCTAAAGAGCCGGCTGAAAAAAAGTCTGCCGCTAAAAAGACCAAAAAGGCAGAGAGCAAAAAGGCCGAATAGTTTTTGGTTGTTTGAGTGTTTGCTAAAAAATGCCGCCTTAATGACAAGGCGGCATTTCTTTGTTTGCGGCTAGGGTTGTTTAAAAATATTTTTTTTACAAAAAAATGCTTGCAAGAATCGAAAAAAAGAGTCTATTATCCACCGAATTTTTGGTCACGAATCGTGGCAGTTGCATGCAATTATTTTGAGTGTTCCGCCAAGGGGAGCTCCTAGATTCTTGTGGTTTGGCGGCGTTTTTGTTCTTAAAAATTGAAATAGTATTTAACCTTCTGCGGGCGGGGTGCAGTTTGTGTTAACTGACGGTATTGCCGCGGAATCTAACCTAAGAGGATTTTTGTGAAATGAAAGAATCTTATACGAGCAAAAGACGTGTAAGAAGAAACTTCGGCCGAATCGACGCTGTTGCCGATATGCCGAGTTTAATCGAAGTTCAGACCGGCTCTTATAATAATTTTATTCAGGCAGATGGTGCCGAAAAATGTGAGTTTGGACTGGAGGAAGTATTTAAGTCTATTTTCCCAATCAGAGATTTTTCCGGTAACGGCGAGTTGGAGT
>CASDRW010000027.1 GCA_949283275.1 uncultured Pseudomonadota bacterium | reverse complement strand
GGTGGCTTTATAGGATACGCCATTTATCAATACTTCTCCTAAAAAACACAATTCGGCAACACTGTCATCAAGTTGAAAAAAACTGTAACGCTTCCGAAAGCTGAGAGATTTGTTTAATACTTTTATCATTACGGACTGAGAACCGTTTAGAAATTTTTTTAATAATTTTTTTTGTTCTACTGTTTTTCGATATATTTGTATACTCAAAAAACACAACATGAGACCTAATAATATTTTCATATGCATAATTATTAATTTTATTCAGCATAGTTTAGCTTTGTTAGGAATAAAGTCAAGTAAATTCCGTTCGTAAACGGTGTGGAAAGCATCACCAATTAAAAACGCCCTTTCTTAAAGGGCGCTTTTTTTGTTGATCTTAGCGAGACTACTCAATTTAGGATTAATATTATTGTTTTAAAACTAAAGTAATGGTATAATAATAGTTAATTAGTTTTTAAGGAATAATAATGGGTATTGTTGATAAGAGACGAGATCACTTCGTAGCAAGGACTTATCTGCGAAGATTTGCGATAAAAGGAAAGCATAATAAATATGTGTTAAATGTCTATGATCGCGCCAGTCAAAAATATATAACGGTATCTCCTGAAAACATCTGTTGCGAAGTTGGATGGGATATTATTGATAACCTTCATGATAAATATATTTTGCGTAAAATTCTTCAAATTATAGAACCAAATCTTAGCAAGTCTATTGATAAAATTTTAGCCAAAAATTTTTCCATTGACGACAGGATTACGTTGTCTTGGTATTTGGGTATAGTATTTTTATTAAATCCGGAATATTTATACAGTATACAAAGTCTCCATGAAAACGTTGTTAAAGCATCTGCCGATGTCTTAATTGATAGCGGAAGAATTGAGGTTCCTCCTGAAATAGAAAATCTATTAGGCGGAAAACATAATTTTTATGCAAAAGTTAATATGAATTATGTGAAAGCTATGATTGCAAAATTATTACCGGATACTGTTTTAAGTATATACAATCTACCTTGGTTTATTATTAGTAATAATTCTAAAAAAGAATTGCTTACATCTGATAGGCCCTTTTATTTTATGTGTTGCCCTAAAAATGCCGGTATTTATCCTAAATATATTGCTTTAGATCCTAAACATCTGTTGTTTCTTCCTCCTCCAAATGTGGATAAAAATTATGAAGAACCTAATAAATTTGATGTTAAAAATGCTAACAAAATAGGCTTTATAAATATTGATGATTCCGGAGTAGACCTTTTTAATAAATATACAATAAGTAATGCGAACAGATTTATTATAGCTCATAATATTACCGAAGAATTAAAGGATATGATCAAAAAAAATATTAAATTTAAAACATCTGAAATTCATGGTGAGTTTCCAGAATATAATGGACGATATATATTTTCCACCATCTGTTGCACTCGTAAGCTAAAAGATCAAAAAAAAGAATTTGAACTATTAATGCAAATTTTATCAACTGCATTAAAAAGGTAACTTGAATTTTTGATTTAATTTGTAAAATGTTAGCTTAGTATGGTTCTTATAATCAAACACTCTTTAAAAATTGGTTAGATGATTTTTGATGATGTCTTAAAAAACAAAACTCCGCTTTATGACAAACTGAGTGCTTTCGGTTTTGAGGTGCAAGACGGGGTCTATGTCTATTCTCGGGCAATTGTTGACAAGCAATTTGATTTTGTTGTCAATGTGTTTCCTGACGGCAAGATCAAAACGCAGGTCATTGATTTGGCAACCAAAGATGAATATGTTTTGCCTTTGATTGAGAGTGTCAGCGGCGGATTTATCGGCAAAGTGCGGTTGGAATGTTTGGATGTCTTGCAAAAAATAATCGATAATTGTTTTGCGGCAAAAATATTCAAAAGTCCATCTACGGCCCAAGTTGTCCGATATATAAAAGAAAAATATCAGCACGATTTGGAATTCTTATGGCCAAAATCGCCGCAAAGTGCAATTGTACGCCGGGCAGACAACAAAAAATGGTATGCGGTAATATTGGGGGTTGAAAAAAACAAACTCGGCTTGGACAGCGAAGAAAAAACAGAAATTATTAATTTGCGCGGTCGGCCCGAAGAAATAAAAAACATCATCGACGGCAAAAAATATTTTGCCTGTTATCACATGAACAAAAAATATTGGATGTCGATTTGTCTTGACGGCTCGGTTGAGCCAGATGAAATATTTGCGCGTATTGATGAGAGTTATGTTTTGGCTAAAAAACATTAGACAATTTTAAAAACCCTCCCCGGATATCTCAGGAGAGGGTTTTTAAATTATTGAGCCTTTGGGAGCATCTTATTGCTAATCAGCAAACAGATGACAACTGCCAGAATTATACCTCCAATAAACATAATCAAAAAGGTATAGTTTTTGGCAAAATAATGCTCAAGATATTCTTGGCTCTGCTCGCCTACAATAAACTCAACCTTGGGATTGTCGTTTAGGCGAAAACAGGTAATCTGCATACCGTCAACCGGTGTCATCATAGTCTTGCCATCACGAGTTGATACATTGGTGTATATCCGGTTGGGAGAATATTTGACGGAATCTATCTTAACATAATAAATTCCTTGGTCATACTTAATATAGCCACAACCGATAAGCTCAACATCAGGACGGCGCTCTAAACCTTTACAGCTTGCAAGGCTAAATAATCCGCCGACAAGCAACATAAAAATTAAAATACTTCTTTTCATATACACAAAAATTTAAATTAATTATACTTTGATTCTGAGGGTATTTTATTAAATTGGTTCAAAATGTAAAGTTTTTTTTGGAAAAATAAATTAATGTCAAATCTTATCTAAACAAACGACAGATTATGTTTGGCGGTTTGATTGCTTAGAAAATATAATTTTAGATTGTATATTGTTTCGACTGCGCAAATTGATAATTTATGTCCTTTTTGAAGAGGCGGAATTGGGCAGAGCTCGTTAAAAACTTGGGTTGGTGTTTTAAGCATCAATCAAATCTACTTTAATATAATGATAGCCTAAATTAATGAAATTTACAAAAATTTGCATAATATAACTTGACTTAGTTTATAATAATTAGATAAAATCGGGCAAAATTGTATTACTTAGATATTTTTTTAATTTAAGACCCCATAGAGAACCTATGGTAATTTTGTATAATATGAAAACTACTAAACAAGACGCCTTACGGCTAATCAAACTGCTTATGCAAGAGCATAACATCAGGATGAATGAGGTGGCTCAGATGTTTGAGGCAAACTTTGACTTGTTGTGCATTAAAGACGGTAAAAAAACAAGACTGCCATTTAATGTCGGAAAGGATTGCAACCCTTCGGGTATCTTTCCTTTTAAGGAGTCAGATGTTTATCTGGAACTAACAGAGACTGAAGAATCTCTACGCAAATTTGCGGATGAGCAGCGCCTGCCAACACTAAATTTTTGTAAAATGGTTTATGCCATTAGAGACGAATTAAACAAATCTCTTGAGCTTCTGGGTAGACCTATAATTAAGGGGTGTTACTTTGCAGACGGAAATGATCTTTATCGCCTAAACTGGATTGTCGGTTTCGACGATACAAGCTATCTTACATCGGATTATTATAACAATGATGAAAAGGCTAAAATCCGCTATGTCGGCAATCTTTAGCTTTGACCATAACAAAAAAACAGCTGCCAAGACAAACGCAGCTGTTTTTTGTTGAACATCATAGCCTTTGCCATGTACGCTGCTTGTTTTTTTCTTCTTTGTCCCTGAAGGCTTGTTCCAAATCTATGCCATGCATATTGGCAAGTGAACATACATAAATGAAAACATCGGCCAGCTCCTCGGCAACATTGCCAACAACGGAACCAGAGCCAATTGAGCCTTTTTTGTTATTCTTTCTAACGGCTGAAATAACCTCGCCGCATTCTTCGGCTAATAAACAACACTCATAAAATTTGTCGGTGGTGTTAAACCCCCTTTCCTGTTTCATTTGCAAAACATATTGTTGAAAATCTTTTAGTGTCGGATTGTCTTTTAGCTCTAATGCCATGATAATTATCCTCTTTTTCTTTGTTGTTTTACACAATGATAGTGAATATTTTGTTTGAAGGCAAATTATTTTATGATAAAAATAACTTGACTTAGAGCTTACTCTAAAAATTATAATATCAAACAGAATCGAAAATTGATAAGGGAGTTGTTGCGTATATGTTTTCTTGGAGTGTGATGGCATCAATGGTAGGTTGCACCATAACCATGTATTTGTTTATAAGATATGTGTTGATGTCATCCTTAAGCTGGCCTATTGCCATAATCTTGTTATTTGTTTTGCTCTTGATTGGTTGCGTGCAGCCGTTGAGCAGCTATGGCTTTGAAAGCCTATTGGGCAAATACTACCCCTTATATCGTTATATGATCTATTTCTTATTTGTCGGTTGCGTGATTTTGGCCGGGCTTACTTTGGTTTGCGACAGTTTATGGTTTGTTGCCTACAAAACAGGGCTTATCAACTGCTCTTCTTTTAGCCCAAGTGTTTGTGTCAAAGTTAATTGGTGTTTGATTATTTTGGCCTTGCTTATAAATACGTATGCACTATATGAAGGGACCAAAACCCCCAATGTCAAAGAGCTTAACATTTATTCCGATAAAATTACCGCGGATAAAAAAATTGTGGTATTAAGCGATATTCATATTCATCGGGTGATTGCCAAAAACAAGATAGCAAAGATTGTGGAGCAAACCAACAAGCTTAAACCTGACATAATTATTTTGGCCGGTGATGTGGTAGATGACAACATGAGAAAAATCGGTGAGATTGTTGATTTACTGGGCGGGCTTAAAGCCAAAGACGGAGTTTATTTTGCAAGCGGCAACCACGAATTTTATGCTGGATACCGCGATAGCTTGGTTGCTTTGAAAAAGCTTGGTTTCAAACAAATTGAAAACTCCGGTGTTGATTTGGGCGATATCTATTTAGCTGGTATCCCCGACTGGCGGACGGCGCAACGTATCGGCCTTTTGATAAGGCTTGAGGCAGCGTTTGCCAAGGCACGTCAAGGTCAGTTTAGAATTTTGGCCTCGCATACCCCAATTAATTTTGGTGAGGAAAACAATTTTGATTTGCAAGTGACCGGCCACACCCACGGCGGACAAATATTCCCGTTTCATATTCTATCTGCATGGCACAATAAATATTTGGCCGGATTGTATGATATTGAAAACAATGCACAAATTTATGTATCTCGCGGGGCCGGTCAATGGGGGCCGCAAATGCGCCTGTTGGCACCTTCTGAGATTACTTTGATTAATCTTAAATCAAACAGAGGAGAACAAAAATGAGTTTTAATTTCTATGTACCGGTTAATGTGTTTTTTGGACGCGGCGAATTGGATAAACTCTCTGAACGCAATTTGCCCGGCAAAAAAGCTTTGGTGGTTATCTCAAACGGCAAGTCGGCCAGAGCCAACGGCTACCTTGACCGCCTGCTTAATCAGCTTAAAAAAGCCAATATCGACCATGCCTTGTTTGATAAGGTTGAACCCAATCCGCTAAAATCAACCGTTATGGCCGGCGCAAAAGCGGCTAAAGAAAATAATTGCGACTTTATCGTCGCACTTGGCGGCGGAAGCGTGATGGATGCGGCCAAAGCAATGGCCGGAATGGCCACCAACGATGGCGATTTGTGGGAATATATGCCCTGGGGTACAGGCAAAGCTAAAGAGCTAAAAAACAAATCTTTGCCGCTGGTTTGTATCTCAACCACGGCCGGTACCGGATCGGAAATTGACAACGGAGCGGTAATTACCAACCCCGAGACAAACGAAAAAACCGCCTATTTTGGCGAGTTCCCTTATCTTTCGATTGTGGACGCCGATTTGATGGCAAGCGTTCCACCCAAACAAACAGCTTATCAGGGGTTTGACGCCCTCTTCCACTCGACCGAAGCCTATATTGCCAACACCGCCAATTTGATGAGTGATATGTTTGCCCGAGCAGCGATTGAAAATGTTGGCAAATATTTGGCCAGAGCCGTTAACAACGGACAAGATATGGAAGCCAGAGAGGGTATGGCTTTTGCTAACTCGATGTCGGGGTATGTGATGTGTGTGGGTTCTTGCACCAGCGAACACTCTTTGGAGCATGCCTTGTCGGCCTATCATCAAGAACTGCCGCACGGCGCAGGCTTGATTATGATTTCAAAAGCCTATTATACCCACATGATTAAATCAGGCGTTAGGGCTGAGCGCTTTGTCGAGATGGCAAAGTTTTTGGGCCTTAAGGATGCAAAAGAGCCGATGGATTTTATCAAAGCCTTGGGTAAATTACAGCATGATTGCGGAGTTGACAATCTTAAGATGTCTGATTATGGCATTAATCAAGACGAGTTTACAACCATGGCTAAAAATGCCAAAGACTGCATGAGCTTGTTGTTTGAATTTGACCCCTCGCCTCTTGCTTTGGGTGATTGTGTGGAAATTTATAAAGCGTCTTATAAATAAAGGAGAATTGATTATGAGCAAAAATATTTTGGTCTTGGCATCAAGCTTTCGCAAGAAAGGAAACTCCGATTTGTTGTGCGATGAATTTATAAGAGGCGCTCAAGAAGCCGGTCACAACACAGAAAAAATCTATCTCAATGACAAAAAAATCAACTTCTGCCGCGGTTGCGGTGTTTGCAACTCTACCCACAAATGCGTGCAAAATGATGATATGGCCGAAATCTTAGATAAAATGATTAAAGCTGATGTGATTGTGATGGCAACACCGATTTATTTCTATGGTATGAACGGACAGATGAAAACCTTGATTGACCGCTGCGTACCAAGATACACCGAAATCAGCAACAAAGAATTTTACTTTATACTTGCTGCCGCCGATGACAGTATTAATAATATGAGACGGGTTATTGAAGGGTTCAGAGGATTCAGCGAAGATTGCTTAGATAATGCAAAAGAAAAAGGCATTATCTACGGCCTGGGAGCTTGGAATATTGGCGACATAAAATCCAAGCCAGCAATGGAGCAAGCTTATCTGGCCGGAAAAAACTCTTAAAAATTCTTTTTGCCGATGAGCCGATAAAAACAGGCTACCAACAGACTGCGCGGTTTGAGGATGTTTAATATCTCTGATCCGCAGCCTTTTTCTTTGGCAACATGATAAGCATCAGGACAATCTATTTCCAAGTTAGCAGGGCTTAGACCAAATATATTACCTGATTTGGGCAGTCTGGAAAGAGCCATGCGCTGGCCGTAAAAAAGCGTCAGTTTGGTGCTGACGCTTGAAAAATCGAGATGAGAAGCCTCGTTTGATATCCTTAATGTATCAAGATGGTAATGTCCATTCTTACAAATGGTGTCAAAATTATTATGCAGCATATATAGCTCTAAATTAGGAATACCTAAACTTGTTTTGATGCCTTTTCTGGTTTTGGGCAGGTACTGATAGCGGCTTATCATCCCCTTCTCGACAATCGCCGAGGTTGCAACCACATCGCTCCAATTTAGGCCTTTTTTGACCCGATTATCTATTTTTAGAGTACCTATTAAATAAATCATCCCGTCATTGTGATGGCGGGAGTCTTTTTTGATTTCTTTTTGTCTGATGAGGTGGGTGATGTATTCTTCTTTTGTGTCAAAAACACAAGAGATGGAAGTTGTTTGTTCTTTATCCTTAACTCCGTGGTTAACCGGAGTTTTACTCATTACCGGCATTTCCAATGCACCACTTAAATTATTAACGCTAAGTTAATAATATCGTGTTTTTTGTCTAAATCAAGATAAATTTTAGCTAATTTGGCAAAATCCTTGATTTTGCTTGGTTTCGGGCCAATTCATCAACGCGCTCGTTTTCAAGATGCCCGTTATGCCCTTTGATCCAAACCCATTTAATTTGGTGGTTTTTAAGAAGCGACTCGAGAGTTTGCCACAAGTCAATGTTTTTAACCGCTGTTTTCTTGTTGGCTGTGCGCCAACCATTAATCTGCCAATTGGGAAGCCACTTGGTAACACCATCCATAACATAGCGGCTGTCTGTATATAAAATTACTTTGCATGGCTTCTTTAATGCTTTTAGGGCCTCGATTACCGCGGTTAATTCCATGCGGTTGTTAGTTGTATTTGCCTCGCCGCCTGAGAGTTCTTTTTCGACACCTTGACAACGCAATATAGCCCCCCAGCCACCGGCTCCGGGATTGCCAGAGCAAGCTCCATCGGTATAAATCTCTACTTGTTGCATCAGAACTCTCCGCGGAAATAATCACTAAAGAACTCGTTCATTATCATATTATAATCTTCTTCGCCGCGGGTAACTTTGGCTACAAATGAACGTAATTTGTTTTTGGGAATATAAATCCTAAAATCTTTAGGCATGGCCATATTGGCACCGATAACCCCCTCAAGCCTGAAATCATCTTCGATAAACGGCGATAAGACGATTTCAACATTGCAAAACTTTATGGCTCCGCGCGGCGGCAATCTTAGCTCTGGACGGGTAATAATATTTAGCTGTCCCTCAATACCTGCTATAACCTCCATTTGATTATAATTGGAAAAACGAACTTTATTATATTCGCTGCCGTCGCTTAACACCTCTACCGACAAAAACATCTCGCGGGCAATGACATTGGAAATATTAGCCCCCTGGATTTCAAAAGATATCTTAACATATTGCTCGGGCGGATTGTCTATGCTGTTGGGGTATAGCATATCCTCATCTTGATTTTCCAGCGCCTCAATCTTTTTGGCCGCAATTTTCAACTCAATATTGGGTTGCGGATAGCGCCCGAACATGCCGGCTATTACTGCATAAGGCGCCGGAACTGAATTGGAGCCTGAACGAATATATATGGCTTGGTTGCCAGTGGTCATTAACGGGGCAACATCGCTTTTGGGGATATAGGTGGCGACAAAACCATCTCCATTGTCATCAACGCTGATAATATGATTCCTGACTTTATTGTGACTGGGTATGGTGCAGCCCGAAATTGCGTTTTCAAGCCAACTCAAAAACCGATGAACATTCTTTACTTTTACCTTGGCTTTGGCTACATCTCCAACATCTATGTCTCTTGAACATTCAACTCCCCAGATAACCACGCCTCCCTCGGAATTGCCAAAACCGGATATGGCTTTGGATAAGTTCTTGCGATCATCGCGATGCAAAGTATTGAAATTTTTGCCATCGGAAGCGGCTTGTTTAAAGTCAATAAACAACTCTTCACTTTGGCGGTTGATAATAAACTCATCTATGGCATCCTCGCCAAAATAAACCAGTTTTTGAAAAATATCTTCGGCACGCGACATCTTATCTCTCCGCAAAAAAATAACGGCATTTAATGTCGTTATTTGTAGCACATAATCTTTAATTTTTTATTTATTTGAGCGCTTTTTTAAGTTCATCATATTCCATATATTTGTCCAAGGCTCCAAGCAAAGCATAAGTCGGGGTCGAGGAGAAGATTTCCGATGCAACATCGCGGATGTCATCCAAGCTTACCGCATCTATTTTATTTATGACCTCTTCGACCGTAAGACTGCGATTGTAAATTAGGTTTTGGCGCGCCAAAACCTCGGCAGTCGAAGATGAACTTTCCAACCCCATCTTGATACTGGCTTTTAACTGCATCTTGGCTCGCATAAACTCTTTGTCGCTTACCCGGTCATTACAAATCTTTTTAATTTCATCAATAACCACCGGTAGTAAAATCGGCAAATCTTTGGCCTCGGTGCCGGCATAAATTCCGAATATTCCGGTTTGGGTATGAGAGGCTGTATAGCTGTAAACAGAGTAAACCAAACCCCTCTTCTCTCTTATCTCCTGAAATAATCTTGATGACATCCCGCCGCCCAATATCATTGATAATACCGCCATATCATAATAGCGCTTATCTTTATAGGGATAGCCCTTAAAACCAAGAACAATATGACTTTGCTCTATAGCGCGTTTTTCTATGAAAAAACCGCCTTTATATTCTTGATTTTCGGTAGTAAAATCGGTATGAGGACGAAAATCTTTCATCCTATTTTCTATCATCTCTACAAAATCTTGGTGTTTGATATTGCCTACCGCACAAGCAACCATATTCTCGGCGGCATAGTTGGTGCTTATATAGCTTAACAAACTTTCTCGGTCAAATTTGGCGACAATTTCTTTCGGCCCCAGGATTGAGCGGCCCAAAGCCTGATTAGGAAACGCCGTTTCTTGAAAATAGTCGAATATAATATCATCCGGTGTATCAATAGTTTGTTTAATCTCTTGGATTACCACATCTCGTTCTTTAATCAACTCTTCTTCAGGAAACATTGAATTGAGAATGGAATCTGTTAAAACATCAACCGCCAGCTCGGCATCTTCTTTCATCATCTTGGTATAGTAAGCGGTAAACTCCCTTGAGGTATAGGCATTTGACTGACCACCCACATTTTCTATCTCTTCTGATATTTGCAAAGCTGTACGTGTCTTGGTTCCCTTAAAAGACATATGTTCCAAAAAGTGCGAAATTCCATTATTTTCTTTTTTCTCATAGGCCGAACCGGTTCTTACCCACAGACCTAAAGAAACTGTTTCAAGCTGCGGACGCGAAGATGTTATAATCCTTAAACCGTTTGCCAAAGTTGTTATTTCTGAATCCATTTTACTTAAGTCCTATAAATTTATTTTTAATGCCGTATTTACTGCCCGTTTTGCCGATAAAACCGATGTTTCCATACAACAAGGATAATCTTTCATGCTCCAATCGCCAGCAATGAAAACATTGGGATATTTGCTTAAAGCATTGTCCGGACGATAAGAATTGGTGGTATCATCCTGCTTAATGGTGGCATTTTTGACGCATATCGCCTTAAACGGCGGCATAAACGCCGAGTTGACACCACGTATTTTGTCAATCTCTCCCCATATCTTCATGGCCAACTGCGATAAATTTTCGCCTGAGGGAGAATAATTCGAGATAACCGCCGAAAGCAAATTATCATAGCTGAAAAGCCAGTCAAAACTTCCGCCCCTTACCCCGATAAAAGACGATCCTTGCGGTAGAAATATCGTTTGAGAGGTTTGATATATTATATTTATGATTTGGTTATGTTCAAGCGGAATAATCGGTAAAATTTTACTGCAATTTAGATTATCCAATGCAATAATAACTTTATCGTGTGAGCCGATATCAACCTGCCTTGCACCAAAATCAAGCTGCGCCGCAAGACCAAACTGTGATGATATTTTGCGTAGCTTATGGTTAAGATGTATCTCATCGGCATAGCCTGACAAAATATTTATAATCCGCTGGCTTAAATTGCCCCTTGAAAACCAAACTTTGCGCCGTGATGAGCTAAACGGAAAAAGCGAACGCATAATATTGCGTTTTATTGGCGTGGCAACATCTGATGATGGTGTGTTACAAATACTTTTTAGAACTAAATCACGATTGGGATAAATTTTGCCATCAACTTTACCTGTCTCAATATCAAAAAACCGACAATATCTGCACCATTCTTCTTTTTTTACAAATTGCGACATAAATTTATTGGCACCGACAATTACATGAAGCGAATTATCCAATATCTTGGCAAAAGTTTTATCAAAATATGAATACGCCCTACCGCCCAAACAATCGCTTGCTTCATATATGACAGAACGTATTTCCGGATGTTTGTTTTTGAGAATCCAAGCACAGGCTAAGCCAGATATGCCGCCCCCGATAATATGAAAGGTTGTGCCGGATAAATCTGCCAATCACTATCTCCCGATAAAAGCTTTTAACACCAAAAGCATTTTTGCAAAACGACTAATCTGCGGCTTCGGCGAAATAATCTCCCATCCGCGCTCTTGCATGATATCAAAATATTTTTTGTAGATATAAGCAATGGCTTTGACATTGCGTGATGATCTTTTGTTTAGTTTTTTGATAGAGGCAAATGCTTTTGCATAATTGTAATCTGCTACTTGAGCAAGCTCCTCTCTGGCTATTGATAAATTTTTATCGACAAGCACCGTCATTGGATCGGTTGATGTGATACCGGCTTTATGCAAAAATTCTTGCGGAATATATAACCTGCCGGCAACGGCATCGTCCCTTACATCACGTAATATATTGGTTATTTGCAATGCCAAACCTAATGAAAACGAAAGCTCCTTAATTAAATCTTCATCACTACACCCCAATATCCTCAAAGTCAAGGCCCCCGGAGCTCCGGCAACGCCTAAGCAATACTGCTTAAATTGTTCAAAATTGGGGGCTTGTATAGGATTTGGCAAGTCCATCGATATACTGTCCAATAAATTTAACAACTCTTGTTTGGGCAAGTTAAAACGCATGCAATTTTTATAGATATTACGCCCAATTTCTGAGGCTGGAACTTTCTTGTCATATATATTGTCTATCTCTTTGCGCCAAGCCGCCAAAAGCTCTAATTTTTTTGACATTTCTTCATTGCTGTCAACAATATCGTCGATATGACGACAAAAGGCATACAACGTATATATGGCCTGGCGTTCTTTGAGGGGCAAAATATGCATTCCCCAAAAAAATGACGAACCTGACTTCCTGACCATTTTGTTTATAAGTTTGTTCATAAAGTTTGTCCTTTATATATATTCTTGCAAAACAGCGCTCTTAAAAGACCCAAGAACACGCTTTTAGCCCAATCATAAAATTTTAAGCGCGGTGGATTTTGCAGAATATCCGCATTTTTATATCTTTTTAACATAGAATTGGTTAAGGAAAGAATAACGCACACCTCAAAACGTAATCTGAAATTTTGAATAAGATGCGGCAGCAACTTGGCTTCGCTCATTAATGCTGATGTTTTATCCACCATTTCTCTAAGCAGTAATTTAACATTGGAACTACTGTAACTTAGACCAAAGTCGCTGATTTGCAGAGAATATTTTTGCATCATGTCTTGCGGAATATAGCACCTTCTGAGAAGGCTTAAGTCCTGTTTGATATCGCCCAAATGATTTATTATTTGTAAAACTATACATAAATTTTCTGCCGGCAAATAGGTCAACGGATTTTCATCATACAAGGCCAACATAAATCTTCCTACCGGCGCTGCTGAATAACGACAATATCTGACTAGCTCATCCCAAATACGCATGGGGGTATTTATAGCATCTTGCTCAAATGCCTCAAGCAAATCAAGATAAAGAGAAGTATCCAATCTTTCTTGAACAAACATACGGCCAAGATTGCAAATAACCTCCAGATTCGGATTATTATCATCGGGATGTAAAAAAAACTTGGCTATTTCTGATAGTTTTGCTTGTTTTTCAAGAGAACTAAGCTCCGGGTTATCGGCACTATCATCGGCAAATCGAGCTGCCTTATAATAGGCCAAGATTATATCTTTTATCTCTTTTTTATGAAAGAAAGTTACCGGAAACTGCTCGTTTCTAAAAGTTTTGTGTTGCATTTACATTGGCCTTATTTTTTGAATCCACGGCATGATGTCGGCTAAGGCGCGCTTGCAATAAGCCTCTTTACGCTCTTGGCCTTTAATCTTCTTAAATTTGCCGTTTGTGGTTATCTCGCCCGCAATTGTCGGGAACAGGCCAAAATTT
>CASDRW010000026.1 GCA_949283275.1 uncultured Pseudomonadota bacterium | reverse complement strand
TGTCAACTTTGGCAATTAATTCTTTCAAATCACCCGGCTCAATCGGATTAAACGGAATCACATCTGCCGTCTGCATCAACATCCTTATCCATTTGTTGCGGTAAAGATGTCCGTTTAAGGCAAACACAGGATTACCCGGCAAAAATGCAAACAGCATAATTGGATCCAAAAAAGACACATGATTTGAAACATAAACCGCTTTGGTTGGCAACCTGTTGGCATCAAACTGAATATCGCATCTAACCTTAAACAGCGTAAATATCAAACGCAAACAAAATCGTATAAAATTTCTCACGAAAATTTCTCCGTAGTTCAAAAGATAAAGTATTTGTAACTTAAAATCCCCCCGCATGTAAAGAAAAAAAAAGGTTATACCCCCAAACCATAAGTTTTTATTAATTCAATCGATTGATTTTACAATATATTTAAAAAATTTTCCCAAAGTGGATAAAACATGGTTGTATTTTTTTATGATGTGTCCCATAATCGCGTCAAACAAAAAATGTATATTTAATAAGGACATAAGCACCATGGCCAGCGACTCAAAAAGCAAACTTTTGCTAAGCGCTTTTGAAGAATTTGCCAAAAACGGCTTTTCCGGCGCCTCAACCAGAGATATTGCCGCCAAAGCCAATATCAATATCTCCTCCATTCTTTACTATTTTGGCGGCAAAAAAGGTATTTATACCGCTGCCTTAAAAAAGATTGTTGATACAGTCAACACTTTTACCGCCGAATTGACTAACAGGTATCAAGAAGTCATCCAAACCAAAGATGCCACAGAAGCCCGCAAGTTTTTAAAAGAAATGTTGTCTTTGTTTTTAACCTTGGTTTGCAGCAAAGAGATATCCGACGATGTCAAAAAAGTTTTTTTAAGCGAATATTCGAGCCCGTCAGATGAGTTTAATATTTTATACGACGAGCTCATCCGCCCCGTACACGACCGCATGGCCACCTTGCTCAATCTGGCAAGCGGCGGCAAAATACGCCTGCGCGATTGCTATTTTTATATCATTCCGCTGTTTTCGCAACTCTTTGTTTTTGCCTCGCGCGAGGAATTTATTTGTCGTCTAATGGACTGGAAAGGCTACACCAAACAAGCCGAGAAAAAACTTCTCAATTATATCAACGCTCAAGTGGACTTTATCTTAGACTATCCCAAACAATAAGGCAAACCGCCATGTCTTGCAAAGAGCTTATATCCAAAGCTTCCGCCACGCACTACCTCACCCGTGATGAGCTGATTCTTTTGCTTAAAGACAAATCTTGTTCTAATCTTTTGTTTGCCGCAGCCGATGATATTCGCCACCGCTATGTCGGTGATGAAATTCATTTGCGCGGACTGATAGAGTTTTCCAACATCTGTCGCAACAATTGTTGCTATTGCGGACTGCGGCGCGATAATCACAACCTCACCCGCTATCGTTTATCTCAAGACGAAATTTTTGCCCTTGCCCAACATGCTGCCGTTAACATGGGCCTAAAGACCATTGTCCTGCAATCAGGCGAGGATATGTACTTTGACCAAGACAAAATGTGTGAGATTATAACAAGCATCAAATCGCTTAATGTTGCCCTAACTTTAAGTATCGGTGAAAAAAATTTAAGCGAATATCAAGCATATAAGGCCGCCGGAGCCGATCGTTTTCTGCTTCGTATCGAAACCACCGACAAAACCCTTTACCATCGCCTTGACCCTGGTATGAGCTGGCAAGCTCGCAAACAATGCCTAGACGACTTACGCACTTCAGGACTTGAAGTTGGCTCCGGCATAATGGTTGGCTTGCCTGGCCAAACGATTGAAAGCCTTGCCGACGATATTTTATTTTTCAAACAAATTGATGCCGATATGATAGGTATCGGCCCTTTCATTCCTCATCCCGATACTCCGCTAAGAAATGCCTTTGGCGGCACCTTAGAGCTATCACTCAAAGTTATGGCACTAACCAGGCTTTTATTGCCCGATATTAATATTCCCGCCACCACCGCCATGGAGACATTGGCTCCCTCAGGCCAAACAAAAGCTCTGCAATCCGGAGCCAACGTTATCATGCCCAACATTACCCTAAACCAATATCGCAAATTTTATGAACTTTACCCCGGCAAATCATCAACCAATATCTCATCCGATGATGCCCTTACCGAACTTAAAGCCAAAATAGCTTCAATCGGCCGCAGTATTTCCTCCGATTATGGTTTTCATCAAAAAAAGATTTAGCGTTTTTTCTTCTTTGGCTCTACCAACCCGCCAGAAACAATAAATTTAATAGCTTCCTCAACCGACATATCCATCTCAATTACATCTTTTTTGGGTACAAAAATCAAAAACCCCGATGTCGGATTAGGCGTTGTCGGAATAAAAACATTAATCATCGGCTCCGGCAGTTTAGCCTCAACCTCGCCTTTCAAATCCGCACTAACCAAGCCCAAAATCCAAATACCCTTGCGCGGATACTCCAACATCACTACTTTTTTAAATGCTTGGGTTTTGCTTGAAAAAACGGTTTCAAATATTTGTTTTAGCAGCGAATATATTGATGATATCAACGGCACTCTAACAACGAACCACTCGCCCAATTTTATAAAAAAACGCCCCAAAAATCCGGCGGCAAACATTCCCACCAACATCAAAAAAACAATCAAAACAATCAGCCCGATTCCCGGTACACTCATCGAAAAATAATTATCTAATTGATACTGAGGCGGCAACAACCGATTAACCAATTGATCGACCCACAAAATAAATTTATATGCCAAATAAAACGTAATTGCCACCGGTGCGGTCACCAAAATACCGGTAAACAGATAAGCTCTCAGTTTAGCGCCCAATTTCATAAATACTTCGCGCTCTTTTTCCAGACGTTGCTTTCTGATATTGTTAATTCTCTTTGCTCTCTCAATAATTGCTTGCTTATTTACCATGTCATGCCCTTCTCAAATCCTCAATAATAAATTGCACCTCATTGCGCCCGTTCCATTTGTCATGCCGCAACACTCCGAGCACATCAAATTTTTCACCTCTATGATTAAGCATTGCATTGCCGATATCATTATCCCCCACTCTAAAAGCAATTGCTTTAATATAGCTGCCGTTATTCGAGGTCAACACACATCTGACATGCCCCACGCCGATAAGCGACGGGCGAACAATTCTAACTGCTTTTAGCAACAATCTAGGCTCGGCATTACCCGCCCCGAAAGGCTCCAATTTCTCCATATAATCGGCCAACTCGACATTTGCACCGCCCACATCCAAAACACCGTCAACTTCCACCACCGGTGTAATTGCTTCATTACCTATTTTGCTTATGACATACTCACCGACAAATTTTCTAAACTCTTCAATTTTATTTTCTTCCAGCGAAAAACCGGCAGCCATAATATGCCCTCCGCCTTTGGTAATAATCCCTTTTTCTTTGGCGGCAATAATTAATGCTCCCAAATCAACCTGAGGTATAGACCGCGCCGAACCCTTAACCTCGTCTTTTTCCACAGACATTACAAACGCCGGCACATTGTAACGCTCTTTCAATTTTCCGGCCACAATACCAATAACACCTTGATGCCAGTCATGCCCATAAACAAAAGCAATCGGATATTGTTGAGCCACACCCTCAACTTGTTTCATTGCTTCCAGCAAAACATAATTTTCGATATCTTTGCGCTCCACATTAAATTCATTAAGCTTATCGGCCAACAGCTCTGCCTGATAATCATTGTCGCAACACAAAAGCTCCCTGCCCAAATTGGCATCACCAACTCTGCCGCAAGCATTAATTCTAGGTCCCAAAACATATCCCAAATGAAAAGCATTCGGCACATCAGACAAATTAGCTTTGTCCATCAAAACCTTCAGTCCCTTATTTGAGCGGGATGCCATCACCCTAAGTCCCTGAGCCACATAAGCTCGATTAATTCCTTTAAGCGGCACCACATCGCACACCGTACCCAAAGCCACCAAATCAAGCCATTTTTTCAAATCCGGCTCCGGCAAAACATCTGAGTAAAATCCCCTTTGCCGCAAACAGCGATTAACCGCCACCACCGTCATAAACACCACCCCGACAGCGGCCATATATTTAAGATAAGGGTAGTCGTTTTCTTCATCCAGCCGCTTAGGATTAACCACGGCATAAACTTTTGGCAGTTTTACTTCTGCTTCGTGATGATCAATCACAATGACATCCACCCCCAAAGACGCCGCATATTCAAGCGGCTCAAACGCGGTTGTACCGCAGTCAAGTGTAAGCAATAGTTGAGTTCCCTTGGCATTAAAATCATCAACAGCTTTTTTACTGGGACCATATCCTTCATCACGGTCCGGAATATGAATATCCGGCTCTACACCGACAGATTTCAAAAACAACCTCAACACCGAGGTTGAAGTAGCCCCGTCCACATCATAATCCCCGATAACCGCGATTCTTTGTTTTTCCACAATGGCATTACTGATTCTCTCTGCCGCTTTTTGCATATCTTTAAGTACAAAAGGCTCCGGCATCAAAGCATTTATTTTGGGATTTAAAAAACTTTCGACCTCATTTTCCCCTATTCCGCGCAACACCATAATTTTGGCTATAATATAAGGCAAAGCATAGCGTTGCACCATCATCTCGACTGCACGCTCATCAACCGAGGCAAGCTGCCACAAATTGCCTCCTAAAGAAAGATTATTTTTTGTCTCCTCATCCATAAAACGACTAGTAGGTCAGATAAATTTCGGCTCTGCGATTCAAGCGTTCACCTTCCGGCATAACTTCCAAATACATCGGCATAGAATCAGACAACGCCTGTACGGTTATTTTATCAGCCGGCACTCCTGCTCTGCGCAAAGCTTTGGCGGTATTATCCGCTCTCTCGGCCGAGACATTAAAGTTTGCCAACTTATGACTAACCGGATCAGTATCATTTGTCCTTGAAGAAGCAAAACCGTATACGGTTACAACGGCATCATTTTCTTTAACCAATTTAGCTATTTTACGCAAAGTTTTAACATAAGAACTATCCACGACCGCTCCACCGTTTTCAAAATAAATTGTTGCCGCCAAATAGTGCATAGTAGGAATCTTAGGTTCATTTTTATTTTCAACAACCTTTTTATTTGCCTTGGCATCAACAACTTTTACATTATCTTTCACCGGCTCAATTTTTTCTTTTTTTACTTCAACTGTTTTTGCAGGTTCAACTTTTTCAACCACAGATTTTTTATTCTCATTATCAACTTTGAGCGCAGATTTTTCATCGACGACTTCTTCATTGTCATCATCATATGCGGCATTTTCCTTATCTGAAATCAACACTCCTTTTTCATCTACTTTACGAATCTCAACTTTTCCGCCCTCATGAATAATAACCTCACTATTATCATCTTCGAAATCAGGAAAGACGGCGCTTGAGCAAGCGCCAAGCATGGAAACAGCGGCAACCAAACCAACCCAAGCAGTAATACCTCTTTGCAACAGCATTTTATTAACCCCACTCAAAAAAACAACATACTCTTGGCAAGATAAAACAATTATTCTTTTTTCACAAGAGCAAAAACCGACTTTTTAGCAAAAATCACACGAAAAAGTGATTATCTCTTAAATATCATTTGTAATTTGTAAGATAACCACTATAATATTTTACAAGTTTTAGCCATCCGAAAGGATTATTAATGACCGCAAGACAAATAACCTCAGCTCTTGATATTACCAACTGGCTCTGCAAACGTGCCGAAACGGAAGGTCTGTCTTTACCAGAAACCAAGATACAACACTTGTTGTTTTTAGCCCAAATTCACTATGCCTTGAAATCCGGTCATTGCTTAATGCCATCCTTTTTTGTTTGCGGACGTTCCGGTTTCTATGAGCCCAACATCCGCACCATTATGGAATTTGGCTTACCTTTAATGTCATCGCCTCGTTTTGATTCTGCCACCAACGATTTTATGGAACTCATCTGGCAAAAATACGGTCACGAAGAAGAAGGTTCACTAAATAATTTTATTATTTCACTTGAATGTTGGAAACATTACTATCGCCCGGAAAGGGACGTTATTGTTGACATTACCCGCATGACCGATTCTTTTGCCGGTTCAATCAAAAACAACGGCAACGCAGCTTTGGATACTTCACCCAAAATGCAGATTATGCTTTCACAAAACGGCCCTGTCAGGGTATCTGCCTGGCATCCCCGTAAACTAGGTTCTAAAAATAAAAAATAAGGAGAATTAACTAATGCCCAAAATACTATCAATCTTGTTTGCCTCAATATTTTTGTTCGCCTGTTCCGAGGAATTGGAGCAAAAACCTACCACACCTCTAATTATCAACACCTCCAACGGCGAAATTCGCTTTAATGTCGAAGTAGCAAAAACTGTTGAAGAATTACAAACCGGACTTATGCATCGCACGCAATTACCATTAAACAACGGTATGATATTTGATATCTATCCGGTTCGTCCCACCGGCATGTGGATGAAAAACACCAAAATATCCTTAGACATGATTTTTATTGCCCCTGATGCAACCATCAGCATGATAAAAGAAAATACCACCCCCTTGTCTGAAGACATTATTCTTTCGCGTGATCCGGTACGCGCCGTAATTGAGTTAAACGCTGGCCAAGTAAAACGCTATGGCATCAAAATCGGCGACAAAATAAACCACAATATATTCAATAATCTGACTACTTTATCCGATTCTCCTGCCCCGCAATCAACTGCTGAACCTGTTGTTCCCAAAGGCCCCAATGCACTGGCCACAGGACCTGTTGTTCCCAAAGGTCCCAATGCACCGGCAGCAGGCCAAGTTATTCCCAAAGGTCCCAATGCACCGGCAGCAGGCCAAGTTATTCCCAAAGGCCCCAATGCTCCCGCCGCAAATAACAACACAGACACGCCGGCCGCAGGTCCGATAAAACTACCGGTACCGACACCGTAAAGAATAAACAATCTACAAAAAAGCTCTGTTGTAACAGAGCTTTTTTTTAAGCAACATCGCCGGTTTCTATGCGGTCAAAGCAACCGTATCTTTAGCAATCATCATTTCTTCATCGGTCGGAATGACAAATGCTCTGACTTTAGAATCTTTGGTTGATATTTCCTCCACACTACCGCGGCGATTATTGGCCTCCTCATCAACCTTAATACCAAGATAGCTAAGTCTTTCCAAAATCAATTTTCTTACAATCGGCGAATTTTCGCCAATTCCTGCAGTAAATACGATGGCATCGGCACCACCCAAAGCAGCAATATAACTACCGATAAATTTCACGATGTTATATACATAAACCTGCATACCGACAACGGCATTTTTATCCCCCTTAAGGTATGCCGCCTCGACATCGCGCATATCGGAAAATCCGGTCAACCCCAGCATACCGCTTTGCTTATTCAAAAGTTTATTAACCTCATCGGCGCTCAAACCTTGTTCTTTCATAATATGCAACGGAATATAAGGATCAATATCACCCGAGCGCGTTCCCATAACAATACCGGACAACGGCGTAAATCCCATTGATGTATCAATACATTTTCCGTCTTTAATTGCCGAGATTGAAGCCCCGTTACCCAAATGGCAAGATATAATATTTTTACCTTTACCCAAAATTTTGACGGCTTCTTCGGCGATATAGCGATGCGAAGTTCCGTGCATACCATAACGACGGATTTGATGTTTGGTATATTGCTCCAAAGGCAAACCATACAAAAAAGCTTCCTTAGGCATGGTCTGATGGAAGGCGGTATCAAACACCCCAACCTGAGCCACATTAGGCAACAACTCCTGCACAGCTCTTATTCCAAGCACGCCGGCCGGGTTATGCAACGGAGCCAATACCGACAAATCCTCAATTGCGTTAATTGATGTTTCATTCAACAATACAGATTGTTTAAATATTTCTCCGCCATGAACCACACGGTGTCCTACGGCAGATATCTCACTCAAATTATTGATAGCGCCGCCCAGCAACAACTTAAACACTTCCTGCAAAGCTTCTTTATGTGTGGGCAACGGGGTAACTACTTCTTTTTTGGTTCCGTCGGCATATTTAATATTAACTTTAGCCCCGTCAATTCCGATACGCTCAGCCAACCCTTTAGCAACAACTTTATAAACTTCTCCTTCAACATCAAACAGCTGATATTTCAAAGAAGAAGATCCTGAATTCAATACCAAAATTTTCTGCATAATTCTGATTCCTCTAATCAAAAAAATTACATAGCCTGCACAGCGGTCAAAGCAACCGTACAAACAATATCTCGAGCCGAGCACCCTCTGGACAAATCGTTAATCGGAGCTTTCAAACCTTGCAAAACCGGACCATATGCCTCATATCCGCCCAGACGCTGCAATAACTTATAAGAAATATTTCCGGCGTTCAAATCCGGGAATATAAACACTTTAGCATGACCAGCCACCGAGCTTCCCGGAGCTTTAAGAGCGGCCACCTTATCAACCAATGCGGCATCAGCCTGCAACTCGCCGTCCAAATTTATATTAAGATGCCTAAACTCTTCAGAAGCAGCCATCTCTTTGGCAATTTTAACTGCGCGTTGAACTTTCTCAACGGATTCGCCTTTTCCCGAACCGTAAGAAGAATATGACAACATGGCAATATCCGGTTTTATTCCGAATTGAACGGCGGTCTGCCCTGCTTGAATTGCAATATTTGCAAGCTCCTGATCGGTAGGATTAAGAGCAATCGCGCAATCGGCAAAAACAAATATTTCACCCTCCTTAGACATAAAAAAGAACGAAGAAACATTCATATCTTTGCGCGCCGATTTAACGATTTGCAACGCCGGACGCACCGTATCCGCGGTAGAATGCACTGCCCCTGATACCATTCCGTCGGCATCACCGTTTTTAATCATAAGTGTTGCAAAATAATTGGCATCTTTGGCCAATTTAAGAGCATCTTCTTTGCTTACACCTTTTTCCTTGCGCAGCTCATACAATATATCGGCATATTGATTCAACTTATCAGAGATAGAAGGATCAATAATTTCGATACCGTCCAAATTTTTTCCTTTTGCCTTAATCTTGCTTTCATTTCCAAGCAAAATTACTCTAACGATTTTTTCATCCGTCAAAATTCTGGCAGCCTCCAACACGCGCTCATCTTCGCCTTCAGGCAAGACGATGGTTTTGTTAGCTGATTTTGCCTTAGCAATGACATCATCAATAAAATTCATAACAATCAGCCTCTCCAAAAAAATTAATTTGGGTATAATAAACAACTTTCTTACATAAAAGTCAAAATATCTTTTGATTATTTGGATAAAGTATTATATCTTGCTTATAAATTTTGGTTTTTTAGGAGAAAAAAGATGGAAAGAACTCTTTCAATAATCAAACCTGATGCCACCACTCGCAACCTCACCGGCAAAATAAACGCCATGATTGAAGAGGCCGGTCTCAAGATCATCGCCCAAAAGATGACAAAGCTTTCACCGGCTCAGGCCGAAGGTTTTTATGCCGAGCACAAAGGCAAATCTTTTTTTGACAACCTGGTAGCTTTCATGAGCTCTGCTCCGATTATTGTCCAGGTTCTGGAGGGAGACGACGCGATTTCGCGCTATCGCAAGATT
>CASDRW010000025.1 GCA_949283275.1 uncultured Pseudomonadota bacterium | reverse complement strand
CTGTTATTAATTTTTACACCGAGTATAGTAGAACAAAACAAAAACATTGTAAATATAATTTTGGCGATATAACAAATATTTTTACTTGTGCCATAGGTTGTTGGGTGCGGTTAAAAATAAAAATTGCTTGCTAAAAAAAGCAAATTGTTTTAGGCTGGTTTTGCTTGAGGCGAGTTGCCTTGAGTGGTGTCTAGAAAACATCATATGTAGAAAATTCCTCCCTATTGGGGGAGTGGGTGAAATAAGCATGCTTTTAGCATGACGAATAGGCCTGACTGTCTACATACAGTTTTCTAGCTCCCCGCCTTGTTTTTTTAACAAAGGCGGTTTTGTTTTACCAAACAATTAAGGAGTTGAAACTGATGAACCTAAAACAACTTATGCGCACCCAAATTGCGCCGCAACTAGTAAATTTACGCAAAGAAAAGGGGTTGAGCCTTCAAGATGTAGCCTTGCAAACACCGCTATCGATGAATATGATTGCGCTTATGGAGCAGGGCAAGCCATTGGCAGCCCGCCACTACCAACGCCTGCTCAAATTCTATGGCAAAAAACTTGAGTTTTGTATTAAAGATTTGCAATAACTGTATGGTTGTTGGTTTAAGTTTAAATTTAGTCTTGAGCTTCAAGCTTTTGTTTTAAAACACTAATTTTGAACTCGCGGAAGCGCAGGCCAAAGCTTTGGTCTTTGGGCAGAAGTGCAAAATTTGGCATATCGGTTGCTTTGAGGGCAGACAATATTTTGTGGGCTTGTTGCAAAAGAGAAACATTTTCATAAAAATCAGTTTGCTCTTGCTTGCTAATCTTATAGCCGCGGCCGAAAAAGTCAGCCTGGCAAACGGTGATAAAATCATTGATATTTTTGCCAAGAGAGGTGGCAAAATCAACCAGCGTTGAAATACGCATTTGACGAACCAAGTGCAATTTCATGTGTTTTTGGCAACACAAAAGGGCAAAAGTTTTATATTTGTTTGGTACTTTGAGCCTAGAACAGATGTCTTTGATGAGCTCAATTCCTGCCTTATCATGACCGTGGTGATGCGGCAAAACATCTTTTGGCGTGATGGTTTTACCAATATCGTGTAGTAGGGTGGCAAACTTTATCTTTGGACTTTGGCCGGCAATGTTTTTGAGGCAAAGCAGGGTATGCATGCCAGAGTTGCCCTCAGGGTGATAGTCCAAGCGCTCGGGCGTTGCAAAAAGAGCTGAAACCTCAGGCAGTATTTTTTCTAATGCGCCACAGTCTTGCATGGTGGTGATAAAAATATCAAAATTTTTTGTTTCCAGGGCGCGATAAATCTCTTGCCAGATACGTTCTGCCGAAAGATGAGCCAACATATTATCATTAACCATTTGGCGGGCAAGAGACATGGTCTCGGGTGCTATCTTAAAATTGAGTTGGGCGGCAAAACGGCACATGCGCAAAACACGGAGTGGATCCTCTATAAAATGCGGGCTGATGTGGCGGAGTATGCCGTCTCTAATATCTTGTTGACCGTTGAAATAATCAATTATCTGATTGCTATCACTATCCAAAGCAAGGGCGTTGCAGGTAAAGTCGCGTCTAATCAAATCCTCTTTGAGGCTGATGCTGGGCGAAAACTCGAACCTGAAATCGCCATGTCTGTTGCCGGATTTTTGCTCCTTGCGGGCGAGGGCATATTCCGAGCCATTTTCAGGGTTGATAAAAACCGGAAAATCTTTGCCGACCTGCTTGAAACCCAAAGACAGCATCTCTTCAATTGTAGAACCGACTACGACATAATCAATGTCGTGAGAAGGTATATTCATTATTTTGTCGCGGACGGAGCCTCCGACCTGGTAGATTTTCATTGTTTTTAGCCCGAGATAATTTATTGTCATAAATATAAAATATGGTGGCTTATTTGTCATCATAAAAAATTTATTTTGTTGATTTACACGCCGGTTTGATTGTGCTATCCTTGCTTTGTGAAATAAGGAGAAATTAAATTGAAGTGGAAAGCAACGGCTTGTTTAATAGTTTTGCTGGCGGCTTGCTCAAAAACAGTGGTAACCGATAATGACAATGGCAAAACCATTGTTGTTGGTGCGGGGCATAAAGTCGAGATAAAATTACCGGAGAATCCGTCGACCGGATATTCTTGGGCGATTGAACCCCAACCTCAAGGTGCAACTGAGTTTGAATGGAAAGAAGGAAAATATATCCCGGACGAGAAATATAAGAACATGCTTGGGAGTGGCGGAACAAAAGTTTTTGAGCTTCGTTTGCTTAGTCTAGGCAAAGTGAAAATCGAGGGGTGTTATTTTCGACCATGGCAAAAATGTAACACGCAAAAAGATAAAACTTTTAAGCTGTTAATTGAAGCAAAATAGGCAACAAAAATGAAAAACACAATTATTTGGGATATGGACGGAACAATATTAAACACGCTTGATGATTTGAAAGACAGTGTAAACTACGCTTTAGAAGCTTGTGGGTTTTTGCCTCATAATGACGAGGAAATAAAACAGATGCTTGGCAACGGTATTAAAGTTTTGATGGAATTGGCCATCCCTAATGGGCTGAATAACCCCAAATTTGATGAATGTTTTGAGATATTTAAACGCCGCTATAGCCTGCATATGAACGACAAAACCAGGCCTTATCCGCAAATTGCCGAAGTGATGAAAGAGCTGAAACAAAAAGGATATAAGCAGGCAATTGTATCCAACAAAATTGATGGTGCGGTGCAAAATTTGGCCAAAACTTATTATCCGTTTGTAGATGTTGCAATAGGTGAAAGAGAGGGGCTAAAACGTAAGCCGGAGCCTGATATGGTTTGGCAGGCGCTGAAAGAACTTAATGCCAAAAAAGAAGAGGCGGTTTATATTGGGGATTCGGAAGTAGATTTGGCAACCGCAAAAAATTCGGGACTTGATTGCATATCCGTGGCTTGGGGGTTTAGGAGTGTTGATATGTTGAGAGCCTGCAAGGCAAAACGGATTGTGGAAAAACCAAAGCAGATTTTGGATGTGTTGGCTGAGATGTGAGGGGTAAATGATTGATTTGCACATACATTCGACATTTTCAGACGGAGTGTTGACGCCAACAGAATTGGCAAAACAAATTGCTGATATCGGTTTGACGGCTGCAGCATTGACCGACCATGATATGGTGGACGGGTGCAATGAATTTGCGGTTGCGGCAAAAAATTATGGCATAATAACAATTAACGGATGCGAACTTTCGGCTGCCTACGCGGAGATTAATATGGAAGTGGTGGCTTTGGATATTCCGCAAAAAAATATGCCATATTTTCAAGATTGGCAAAATGATTTGATTGCCGAGAGAAAAAGAGTGGCCAAAGAAAGAGTAAACAAACTTAATGAATTGGGGATAATGGTTGATTGGCAAAAAGTTGCTTTTGATGAAAACGGCAAGCCTAGAAAACAAATTGTTAAACCGCATATTGTGGCCGAGATGTTGAGGCTTGGCTACATCAAAGATTGGGATGAAGGGTTTGTTAAGTTTTTGAATAAAGGAGCGCCGGCGTATGTGCCAAGAAAAGAACCCGAGGCCAAAGAAGTGATTGAGTTTGTTTTGGATAATGGTGCGGTGCCGATATTGGCGCACCCGATACATACCAAGCTAAAAGATAAAGAGTTGTTTGAATTTTTGCAAAAAATGAAAAAATGGGGGCTTCAAGGGGGGGAAGTATTCCATTCCGACCATAACGCCAATCTAAAAAAACAATATCTTACGATGATTGAAGAGCTTGAGATGATTTCGGGCGGTGGGTCGGATTTTCATGGCGGAGCGCACCCGGAGGTAAAACTTGGCAGTGGCAAAGGTGACTTAAAGATACCTGAGATTGTATTGGAAACAATTGTGGTAAGAGGCAATCCGACACGGGCTTATTATGCCGAGCTGGCTAAATATATCTAAAGATTACGTTTGGTTTTAAAAAAATCTTTGAGCAGGGTGGAACACTCTTCTTCCAAAATGCCGCCTTTTACCTGTGGGCGATGGTGGCAGGTTGACTGCTCGTAAAACCTAATCCCATTTTTGACGCCGCCTCCTTTTGCATCATAAGCGCCAAAAAACAAACATCTGATACGGGCAAATGAAATAGCCGCCGCGCACATGGTGCAAGGCTCTAAGGTAACATACATATCCAAGTCTCGTAGCCGGTTTTGGTTTAGTTTTTTGCAGGCAGATTGAATAGCCAAAATTTCGGCATGGGCGGTTGCATCCGCACTATGCTGGCTTAGGTTATAGGCAGAAGATATAATCTCGCCGCTTGAAGGGTTGACAATGATGCAACCAACGGGAACTTCGTCTGCGGCAAAGGCTTGTTTGGCCAAAATTAGGGCTTGGTGCATGTAATCTTCAGTGCTCATTTTGCAGATGCCTTTTTTGTTGTATTTTTTTGAGATTATGCTAGAAGAAATAAAAAAAGGAAAGAAAAAAATGACAATGCGTATTGCAAAATTTATGGCAAGATCCGGTGTTTGCTCAAGACGTGAGGCCGAAGAACTGATAAAACAGCAAAGAGTTAGTATTAATGGCGAAATTATAGCCAATCCGGCAGTAAATGTTGAGGGAAATGAAAAAATATTGCTTGATGGTGAGAAATTACCTGCGGTTGAGGATACTAGATTGTGGCTTTATCATAAACCAACAGGTTTGGTTACTACCCACAAAGATGAAAAAAACAGACCGACTGTTTTTGATAATTTGCCTAAATCGTTACCTCGTGTGATTTCGGTCGGGAGGCTTGATTTGAACTCGGAGGGGCTGTTGTTATTGACCAATAACGGTGAACTCTCGCGTAAGCTTGAGTTGCCCAAAAATGGATGGAGCAGGCGCTATAAAGTGAGAGTGTTTGGCAATGTAACTCCTGATGTGTTTGATAAACTAAAAAAAGGTGTTACGGTTGACGGGGTTAAATATGGCGCAATTAAGGCCGAGATTGAAAGCAAGCAAGGGGCAAATTCTTGGCTTAGTGTTACGCTTTGCGAAGGGAAAAATCGCGAAATCCGCAAGGTAATGAAATATTTGGGGCTTGAAGTTTCAAGGCTTATCAGATTGTCTTATGGGCCTTTTCAGCTGGGCAATCTTAAAAAAGGCGAGCTGCGCGAGGTGCCGCAAAAAGTTTTGCGCGAACAATTGGGAAGCAAGTTTGAACTATGAGAATTATCGGCGGAAAATACAGAGGCAAAAAATTAATATCCCCCGTATCGGATAAAGTCAGGCCGACATCGGACAAAGCACGTGAGGCATTGTTTAATATTTTGCGCAGCCGAATGGGTAATGATTTTGGCAAACTAGCTTTAATCGACGTATTTGCCGGTAGCGGAGCTTTTGGGGTGGAGGCCGTATCGCAAGGATTTGCTTCTGTTGCCTTGGTTGATATCGAACCCAAAGATTTGCTCAAAAATGTTGCCTTGTTGCCAAATGAAAAAAACAAAATTAATGTCATAAAAGCCGATGCAACCCAAAAATTACATTTAAATGAAAAGTTTGATGTGTTGTTTATGGATGCTCCTTATCATCAAAATTTGAGCGAAAAAGCTTTGGAGCAATTGAGAGATGTTTTGAAAACTAATGCCCTGTGTCTGATAGAAGTATGCAATGATGAAGTTTGCAATTTGCCCGAAGGATACAAACTTATTGATGAGCGCAAATACGGTATTGCCAAAGTCTTAATTGCCGAATTTATTTGTTGAAATCTTTGATGGTTAGATTCTCGATGGCTATCTTGCCGTCAGAATAGCTGATGGGTGTGGAAATTGTCATCTCCTGGTCTTCGGGATTTAGTTTGTAGGCTTTGTTGGACAACAAAATATTGGCGACAAAAACATTTTTGCTTTCTAAAAAGTTATTCTCTTGCAGGTCTTGAAGCAGACGTAAAATTCCTTTAGATGAAGTGTTGAGGTTAATTGTAGGTGAAAGCTTTTCATTGAAGTTGATGCTGCCGCGGCCGACTAAGGTTAGCGGTTCCCACTGTACAATCAGATTTGGAATCTCAATAAAGCCTCCATCTTTAAGCCAAGATTCCATGGTGGTCAATAAACTGTTATCAGGCAATATTTGCCCTATAATGTTGGCTTTGGCATAAAGTAAGGTGAGGTGTGATGATAAAGGATAGTTTAGTAGGCCGTTAATATCAATATTGTTTATTTCAAAAAGGCTTTCAAAACTTGGTATACTGGCAGATGTGTCAGAATTGTCAGCGGAAAGAGCTTCAGTAAAGTAAGTTATCTTTTCTATTTTGGCAAAGTCATGAATGTTAATGTCTTCAGAGTGGAACATTATACTGCCGAGATGACCGTTGTTGGAAGTAATATCAAGAAAAGTGTCACCGCTGGTCATGTCCGATATAAAGTCGTTGAAAATAAATTTGCCGCCGCCGTTTGAGGAAAAACGAATCCGTTGAGTGCCGAAAATATTGGGGTAGGCTTTTATTTGTTTGAATTTCAACACCCAAGTATTAAGCCCTTGGGTGTTGTATATCTGTAAGTTGTCTATGGTTACCAGTGGTGAAAACAAAAGAGAATTGAATTCTATGTTATCATACGCAATATCTAAACCAAGTTCATTTAACCAATTGGTGGTTCGTTCCATATTAAAACGAATTTGTTTGATTGCCATGTTGCGGGAGGCTGTGATGTAGATGCCACCGAAAACCAAGCAAAATGAAAAAAAACAAGCCGCTATCGACGCTATGCTTATTCTAAAAAAAGAAAGCCTGCGTGAAAAAATGTTTTTGGTAAATTCGGCGTATTTTAATATCAATGTTTTCACTAAGATTTATCCTTGTTTGGTATAAAGCATTTTTTTTAGTTCAGGATGTTCTTTGATGGTTTCCATATTAAGTTCATGACATTTTTGTTCAATAGAATTTTGCAGTTTTTCCATAAACTCTTGTTTGCTTAGTCCCGGTGCAATGGGGGGAAGAAATTCAAAAATTATTTTGCCTGGATAGCGTAAAAATGAGTTTTTGGCCCAGAAAAATCCGGTGTTGGAGGCAATAGGCGTTACGGGAAGTTTTAAGTGCTGATACAGAAGGGCAACACCTGGTTTATAAACCGGTTCTTGTCCGGGACGGCGACGCGTGCCTTCCGGAAAAATAATAATCGGACGATGATTGTTGTTCATCTCTTGGGCATGGCGCAGCATATCTTTCATGGCACCTGATCCTGCCGAGCGGTTAATCGGTATCATACCATAGAGTGCCTGAGCCCAGCCAAATATCGGAATGTAGGTCAGCTCTTTTTTCATGACAAAAGTAGCTCTTTTGAGATAGTTGCTCAAAACATAGGTCTCAACGGCAGATTCATGCTTGCCGGCATAGATGCCACAATCTTGTTTTATATACTCACTTCCTCTGATTTCAATCTTGATGCCGCCTATGTATCTTAGAGACAAGACGATTCCAGGAATAAAAAAGTGATTCCAGAATTTGATGGTGGCAGGGCGTGAAAACAAGCCTACAACCGAATTGGTTATGCAACCTATGGTAATTATGCCGTAACAGGCAATGTTTAAAAGAAGCGAACGAATAAATAACATACTACCCCTCTTAGAAAAGATTTCTTACATAAGCATATAAAAATTTATTATATTCTTTGAAAATAAGCGAGGACGTTTGCCAACTCGTCCACCATTTTTTTTCGATGTTTTCGGAGTAGACGGGATGTAGGATTATTGTCAGATTGGGATTGTGGGCGCGAAATTCGATTAAAGAACGAAAAATATGATAATTGGAGGTTACCAAACGAATCGATTTTATATGATTTTGTCTGACCCATTCGGCGCTCTCTTTGGCGTTTTCAACCGTGTTGGTGGCCTCGTGACCGATGTCTACATTGTTTTCATCGGCAATTGATACTTGTTGTGTTTTTTGGATGTTTTGTAAAGAAATGTCTTTGCCTACTCCGGAAATAAACAGACGTTCGGCTTTGCCTGTTTCAAAAAGCTTTGCTGCTTCTAATATGCGGTTGCGTCCGCCGGTTAAGGCTATGATGGCGTCGGTTTGGGTGTCGGTGTCTATGGTAAAGTGATTTATCTGCCAGGCAAATAAGTAAAAACCAATCCCCCAGGCAAATAAAAATATAACAGTGCAAAAAATAAATGTTTTTTTCATCATAGCATTTTCTTCAAAGTCTTTTTGACGGTGTAGTAGGCCGTAAGCATCGAAATTAACATCGAAAACAGAGGCAGTGCTAAAATAATGCTCCAATCAGCAAAATTGAGCCCGGCATCGCTTATAATGCCGCCTTCAATTGCCAGAGCTAAGTTGCCAATGAAAAAAATCGACGGAATCGCAAAAAACAAACCGATGACCCCGCCCATAAATCCCAAAAAAGCCATGCGTTTGGCATATTGCTGGGCAACATACGTATCTTTAGCGCCGATAATGTGTAAGATTTCAATGATATTATGATGCAGACCTAAGCTCATTTGCGTGGTATAGAAAATTGCTCCTGAAGTAATGCCTGCTACCAGCAGTAGTACCGTGGAGGCTATCAGATTAAGACCATCGGCAAAAGCTATGAGCTTGTTTAGCCAAAGTTTGTGGTTATCAAGCGATGCTTGCGGAGAAGCAACAGCTAAATCTTTGGCTAGTTGCGAAAAATCAATGTTGGCATCGGGTGATATTTTGACATCAATAAGACGCGGAGTCGGCAAATCTGTGATGTTTACCTCATCGCCAAGCCAGGGGCTTAAAAGCTCGGTCAGCTGATCATCAGACAATGGGGTAACTTTGATCACTCCATTGACCGATTTTAGAAAATCAACCGCCTTTTCCTGATAGGCCAAGGTTTCAGCACGAGATTTTTCTTTGTCGGTGTCGTTGGTGGGGATAATTTGGACGGTAAGTGAGCCCAAAATGCTCTTGTTCCAATTGTCTATCATCGAATCGATTGATAGCACTCCAGATAAGGTAATAGCAAAAATAAATACGGCAATTGAGATTATTACTTGCAAGAACAAAGAGGTGTTCTCTCCTTTTAAGGGAAGTTCTTGTTTGCGCGAAATATAGGAGCTATCAGACATAGAGTCCCCCTAAAACTGATGTATCGGAAGGATAGTAAATATGAAGTCCGCGGTTTTGCAGATGAAGCCTAGGATAAGCAAAGTCGTTGATTATTTTGTCGGAGTGGGTGGCAATTACTACCGTGGTACCAAGCTTGTTTAGCTCAACAAATAATTTCATTAATTTGCCGGCAATTATGTTGTCTACGTTGCCGGTCGGCTCATCGGCCAATAATAAATCAGGGCGATTGATTACAGCGCGGGCAATGGCAACACGTTGTTTTTCGCCGCCTGAAAGAGTGGAGGTCTTGTCTTGCATATGAGAATCGAGCTCAACCCAAGTCAGAAGCTCGGTTACGCGTTTTCTTATCTCGTGTTCGTCCATGCCGCACACCCTTAAGGGTAGCGCAACATTATCAAAAGCAGAAAGATGATCTATCAGGCGAAAGTCTTGAAAGACAACACCAATTCTCCGTCTTAGCGAGGCAAGTTGTTCGCGATTGGTGAAGTTTAGATTGTGATTGAAAACACTGATTTGACCGCGGCTCGGTTTTTGAGCCAGATACATCAAACTTAAAAGCGATGTCTTGCCAGCTCCGCTTTGGCCGGTCAAAAAATGAAATGACCCTTGTGGTAAGGCAAGCTTGATGTCGCTTAATATTTCAGGCCCCTGGTCGTAGCGTATGCCGACATTGTTCATTTCGATTATATTGTTATTTTCTGCCACGAATAATCTCCTCTTTGTTCCTAAGATATAGTCAATTAATTATTTAATAAAGTGTTTTTTTACTTTGATTAAAATCTTTTTCATTTTATATTGATTTGGAACGGAGAAAACAGATGCATATTTATTGTCCTAAGTGTAATGTCGGATATGAAATTGATGAGTCGCTTATAAAAAATACTCAAAAGCGTTTGAAATGTAGCAATTGTAATGCTGTGTTTGCAGCTGGTGAAATTAATTTTGAGGTTGATACAAGTAAGAATCTTGATGCTTCAGATGAAGAATCATTTGAGTTGTTACATAATGCAATGCTTGAGGAGAGTGATAATACAATAGACAAATCATTAGAGGCGTATAGTATAAATCAAAAAAGTGAGACTGAGCCTTTAGAGGAAGATACGCATAAGACAGAAGAACAAGCTATTAATGAAGAAGATAAAGATAATGCAGAGAATTTTTCTCAAGAAAAAAATACTGCTGATGAAAACAGCAAAGATGATGAGGCAGTTGATTTAAATAGTATTTTTGAGCGGTTGTCCGAACATACAAAACATTTAATGGTACAAGAAAAAGAATTACCTTTTTATGAAAAAATATGGCTACAAATTAAGAATATTTTAGGATTTCATTTTAAAATTAAATGGGCATATATTATTGTCTTTGTAATAGTGTTTGTTTTAATTTCTATGTTTAATAATCGTTATCAGATTGTTAGAGAAGTTCCGTTTATGAATTCGGTATATAAAATGTTTGGTATTAAAGCTAAAATTCCCGGTGAGGGTTTGGAGTTTCAAAATATCGGTTGGGAATTTTTTGAAGATGATGAGGTGGCAAAACTCGAGGTAAAAGGATTTATACATAATCCAACAAAAAAGAATGTGGAATTACCTGTTATTCATGTCGAAATCCTTGATAAAGATACTGTCTTATTGCAAAGTCATAATCGTGAGGTTGATGATAAATATGTAGAAGCAAATTCCAGGATTCCTCTGAATCTGGTTTTGGAAGATCCGGCTCCGACTGCCAAATATGTCTATCTTACTTTTATTGATAAAGATTAATGGTTGCGGCTGATAATAAAATCAGCCAGTCGTTTTAGACTTTCGGCTTTGTCGGCAAAAATATCAAGAGATGATTTGGCTTGAGAAATTAAGTCTGCCGCTATGGTTTTTGCTTTTTCCAGCCCATATAAAGAAACAAAGGTCAATTTTCCTTGAGATATGTCTTTGCCAAGTGTTTTGCCCATGAGTTTGCTGTCGCCGATTATATCCAAAATGTCATCTGAGATTTGAAAAGCAATGCCAATTTTGCGCGCATAAGAGGTAATGGCGGCATATTCTTTGTCCGAGGCATTGCCTAAAATAGCACCGGATTGTGCCGCATAAGCAATCAGGCAACCGGTTTTCATTTCTTCAATATGTTTTATAATCTCTTCAGAAGAAAGTTCCGGCGATTTGTCTGTTTGTAAATCAAGCATTTGACCGGCAATCATACCGTTAAATGCACCGGCGCGTTCGGCCAAAAGGGCGCATAGGCGAATCTTGGTTGAATCGGAAATATGCGGAGCTTTGGCCAATATTTCAAAAGCATAGGTCAATAAGCCGTCTCCGGCAAGTATGGCAGTGGCTTCGTCAAATTGTTTGTGGCAGGTGGGTTTACCGCGGCGCAAGTCGTCGTTGTCCATGGCCGGCAGGTCATCGTGGATAAGCGAATAGGTGTGCAACATTTCTAAAGAGGCTGCTATGGGAAATGAAATGTCAAAAGATATGCCAAACAAAGCTGCCGTTTGGCAAACCAAAAACGGACGCAGACGCTTGCCTCCGTTTATCAGAGAGTAGTACATGGCTTGAGAAACTCGTTGTTCGGAACCTGAAGGAAATTTAAAAAGCAATGGAAGTTTGCTATTAAATTGTTGGCTGAAATCTTTTAGCTCTTGTTCAAACTCGCTCATAAATCAAGCCTCCGGTACTTCAAATTCGGAAGATGTAACTTTGTCGTCAGGGGTGATTTCCAGTTTTTCGATTTTGAGTTGGGCTGATTTTAGTTTGTTTTCACAAAGCTGTTTGAGCTTGACGGCGTTTTCGTAGGCATTGACGGCATCATCAAGTTTGATTTTGCCGCTTTCCAACTCATGGACGATTGTTTCGAGACGGGTGAGCGCTTCTTCAAAGCTTAGGGCTTGTATATCTTCGTTTTCCATATAATCTTCCTATCAACTAAAGTTATTTTTAAGCCAAATACTAAATCATTTAATCGGCTTTAGCAATACCTAAGTATATCTATCAAATAGCTTTAGACCTCTTTAAGCGGTTATAATTAATTCCTAAATTAGATACATAAGAAAAAGGAGCAATTAAACATGAATAATCAGCAAGTGTCTAAGGCGGCCAGAGTGCTTAAGGCTTTGGCAAACGAGAAAAGGTTGAAAGTGCTTTATTATATAGCAGATGAAGAATTAAGCGTGGGAAAAATAGAAAAATTGGTTGGTTTGAGCCAGTCGGCGTTGTCGCAACATTTGGCTGTTTTGCGAGCCGAAAATTTGGTGAAAACCAGGCGTGAAGCTCAGACAATATTTTATGAAATTAAGGATAATAAAGTGAGAGAAATATTAAAGTTGTTGCAAAAATTATTTTGAAACAGCTATAAAATTAAACTCATGGGTTTGAGGATCATAGGCAACGGCTATTTCGCCACGGCGGATTTGTTCGGCCTTGCAACCAAAAATCTCATAGCGCCAACCTGTCATAAATAAAGGATTGGTGTTGTTATCACTACAAAAAATTTTTAACTCTTCTTCCGAGGCCAGCATGTGCGGAGTTATTTTTTGTTGATGGGCAACTACTTTGAGCAATAGTTTTAACAACTCAAGTAAAGCGGTGTTGACGTTGGGAAGTTCTTTTGTAATCGGCGGAATAACATAATCTTTGGGTTTTAGGTTGCTGGTGTGTTGCAAGACCTCGATAATTTCGTCGCCGATTTTGCCTCGCGCCAGATCGGAACGCATACCGCGGACGGCGGCAAGTTCGGTTTTGTCTTTGGGAAAAGCGGCACAGATGGTGAGCAAAACATCGTCTTTGATAAGCGATTGACGCGGGGTGTTTTTGGCTATGGCACGCTGTTCGCGCCAGGAGGCCAACTCTCGCAAGGTGGTTAGGAAAAATGCATTGTGCGATCGATGACGAATGCGTTTCCAAGCCTCTTGAGGCGAGGGTTGATAGAGCTTTGCGTCTTTTAGCTCGTTTAGCTCATCTTCTATCCAGCTAAGCCGGTTTTCTTTTTCCAGTCTGGTTTTGAGATATTGATATATTTTGGTCAGATGAGTAACATCGGAGAGGGCATATTCTAATTGTTTGGAAGATAACGGTCGTTTGCTCCAATCTGATAGGCGCGAGCTTTTATCAAGCTCAATATGCAAAATGTGGCTGACCAGATTTTCATAACTTATGGCCTCGCCAAAACCGGCGGCCTGAGCGGCAATTTGGGTGTCAAACAAGGGGGTGGGAATTTTGTCGCTTTGATTATAAATTATCTCAATATCTTGCCGGCCGGAGTGAAAAACCTTGGTAACAGATTGATTTTGCATCAAATCAAAAAAACTTTGCAGGTTGATATCGGAAGCAAGAGGGTCTATGACGGCCGATTCCTCGGCAGAGGCGACTTGGATTAAACAAAGTTTGGCAAAATAGCTGTGCTCACGCAAAAATTCCAAATCTACGCAGATAAATTCGTGGGTTGCTAATTTTTGACAAAATTTTGATAAATCTTCCGTGGTTTCAATTAGTTGCATCATAAACTCTTAATATATATAGGTGTTTGATTGGGAATATTATAAGCATGGAGGCTTAATTTTTTTTTAATTTGTACAAAAAAAACTTGATTTTATTCTGTACGGAGTTATAAAAAAAGGCACTTTAATTATAATTAATATAAGACTATACTAGCCCGTACGGGCATCTAACATATTGTTTAATTTAATTATTTTAAATTTTTATCCTATGGACAAAGTTAATTCTTTGCAGATGTATGCTTTAATCAACACGTCTGCGGCTTCTTCTGAAGTAGTTGAAACGGTAAAGAAAGTAGTTGCAAACTACGGACGTCGTATCAGAAACGGTTTTGTTTTGACGCCACATGGTTTTGACGAGATCGTCTTCTTTGAAATCAGGAAAAAAGGCGGTCCGATTGTAGAGGCTTTGACTGCTTTGGTCAGAATGTATCCCGGGCTTTATCCTGTTTATGTTGTGCAGGAGAACAAGGATCATCTGCCCAAACACGCCGAGGGATCTTCTTCGCAATGGTGGATGGTAGATGAAGTCAAATTCCAGATTTCCAATATGAATGAGGAAAAGACTAGGGAGTTTATGAAACGCTATTTGGATATTCTGAAGCGGATTTATCGCCAGGATTCGGTGTTCATAAAGTCTTTTATCTATCTTGGCAAGAGCGGGACCGTACATGTCATGAGTTTCAACTCCGAAAGACCGATCAAATTCCGCGGTGGGATGCTCGGTGTTCCGGAGTGGAATGAAGTAATGGAAAGGATTATGACTGAGGTCGGAGCTGAAGAAGTACAGAAAATGGCTGTTCGTTATACAAATGTTGATGAATAGCCATTGACACGTCGGAAAAGAATTTTAAGAAAGTCAATCTTTATGAAAAAAGATTGGCTTTCTTTTTTTGTTGAAAACAGGTGTCGATTATGGTTGATTTTTGGGAGATTTGGGAATAAAACTAAAAAAGTTTGGAATAATTTATAATCAAGAGGTTTTTATTTGATGCAAACATATCGTACACATACCTGCGGTGAGTTACGCAGAGAAGATATCGGCAAAAAAGTTAAATTGGCCGGTTGGATACAACGTAAACGCAATTTGGGAAATTTGTGCTTTGTCGATTTGCGAGATCATTACGGAATCACCCAATGCGTATTCAACAGCAGTTCGGATTTGTTTGCAAAAATTGAGGAAATTCGTCCGGAATCGGTTATCGGAATCGAGGGCGAAGTGGTTTTGCGCGAGAGCATTAACTCCAATATGCCAACCGGCGAGATAGAAATTAAAGTTTCGGATTTGGTGTTGTATTCGGCGGCAGAGGTGTTGCCGTTCCAGATTGCGGTGGAAGATGACGCGCCGGAGGAAATCAGATTAAAGTATCGGTTTTTGGATTTGCGCAAAGACAGAATTCATAAAAATATTGTGCTGCGTTCGGCGGTTATTCAACGCACGCGTGAGTTGATGCGAGAGCAGGGTTTTACGGAGTATCAGACCCCGATTTTGACTGCATCATCGCCTGAGGGTGCACGCGATTTTTTGGTGCCGTCAAGGCTCAATCCGGGCAAGTTTTATGCTTTGCCGCAGGCGCCCCAACAGTTTAAACAACTTTTGATGGTGTCGGGATTTGATAAGTATTTCCAGATAGCTCCTTGTTTTAGAGATGAGGATCCGAGAGCCGATCGCTCGCCGGGTGAGTTCTATCAGTTGGATATGGAGATGAGTTTTGCCACCCAAGATGATGTGTTTGAGGTTATTGAACATACTTTGGGGACAATATTTAACGAATTTGCCAATGGTAAAAAAGTTGATCAGGCGCCGTTTGTGCATATACCGTTCCGCGAGGCAATGGCTAAATATGGCTCGGACAAGCCCGATTTGCGCAATCCCTTAGTGTTGCAAGATGCCACTTCTTTCTTTGGCGCATCAGGTTTTGGCGTTTATGACAATCTGGTTAAAGAGGGCAAGACGGTTAAGGCTATGGTGGTTAAAGATGTGGCCGAAAAACCGCGCTCGTTCTTTGATAAGTTGGATTCATTTGCCAAAGAAGAAGGAATGGGCGGTATTGCCTATGTGGCTTTGGCTCATCAAGGTGCCAAAGGTATTGCCAAGATGCTGTCTGATGAGAAGATGGGTGAGCTTAAAGCTATGTTTGATGTCAAAGAAGGCGATGCGGTTATCTTTATGGTCGGCAAAGGAATGAAGTTTGATAAGTTTAGCGGTCGTTTGCGCAACAAAGTTGGCGATGAGCTTGGGCTTATTGATAAAAATACTTTCAAAATGTGCTGGATTGTTGATTTTCCGTTCTATGAGGAAAATGAAGAAACCGGCGCGGTTCAATTTTCGCATAATCCGTTTTCGATGCCGCAGGGCGGAATGGACGACTTGCTTAATAAAGATCCGCTGGATATTCTGGCTTATCAATATGACTTTGTTTGCAACGGTGTGGAGTTGTTGTCGGGTGCGGTTAGAAACCATGAGCCGGAGATTATGTATAAGGCTTTTGAAATTGCCGGTTATGACAACAGCGTAGTTGATAGCAAGTTTGGCGGTATGATTAATGCATTTAAGTTTGGGGCTCCGCCGCACGCCGGTTCGGCCTATGGTATGGACAGGCTGGTTATGTTGTTGTTGGATGAAGAAATTATCCGCGATGTGATTGCATTCCCGTTGAACGGCAAAGCACAAGATTTGCTGATGCAAGCACCAAACGAGCCAACGGAACAACAACTAAAAGAGCTGCATATTAAGCTTGATTTGGATAAGTAATACAAGCTGCGATAACAAGAGCAAATGTTAGGCTAAAATCGGCGTTATTTAGCCAGGTGGTCGGTTGGCAAAAGTTAGTCGCAGAGATGGCATGCTTTTGTGGCGCTATAGGTGCTGCCAGAGGGTATTTGCATAAGCATGATTTTCTTATGATTTTAGTCCGGAATTGAAAATAAAAACCACCTTTGGATAAAACACAAAGGTGGTTTAATAGTTCGTAGATCATGTTGTGCAAAATAATTATTTCTGCCTTAATCGACAGAACTTGGTTGCAAGGGGAATTTTCTATTCTTTCAACCCTTTAATTACAAATTCGGTTATGTCATCGGCGCCAGAAAGAACTATGTCTTTCACTAAAACCAAATCATAACCTTTTTTATTGGCAATTCTGGTAATAACTTCGCTTATTGAGGCATCTATTCTTTGCAATTCTTGGGTATATGCCTGCTGGATAGTCTGTTGCTTTTGGATAAACTCTTGCTGATATTGCTTAGTCAGTTTTTCTTTTTTTGAAGAAACAGTTTGTTTTTCAATTTCCTTTTCGGCATTGTCTAGCCAGGTCTGAAGCTCAGCCATTTTGCTTTGGTGCTCAACCTTAAGGGTATTCACGGCAGCTGAGCTATTGACTACTTTTTGAATATCCACCATAGCCACTTTGGTAGGAAACAAAGCTTTTGCGGCGAATCCTAAAGCAAATATTAAAATTGCGCCAATTATGCAGATGTAGTATTTTTGATTAGGTATAAAATGTTTTTTTATTTTTTCAACCTTTAACATTATAAATCCTTTCTGGTTGGTTCAATCTAGAACAACAGATTAATTCCTATGCGATAAGCCTGATAATCGTTTGAACCAAAAGCATAGTTGCCCACTATTGCCATACCCGAGAAGAAACTTCCCTTTTTAAATTTACGGATAAGGGCAATTCCGGTGTCATGATAGTCATCAATAAATAACTCGGAGCCGGTATAGAATGTATAGGAGTAAGAACCGTTCAATGCCCATCTGTCAGTAAAATCCCAACGTACGGAAACACCATTTTTGAATACGTTGTTTTGTAAATCATAATCGATTTCATAATCGTCAATTTTTATGGAATAATCACGAATATAACCAGCCATGTTGGTTATTCCGTAAGTAAATTCTCCGACAGGGATTTGCAGATCACTGGTTAATGTTCCGCTATATAATACTCCGCCAGAGAGCATGTCTTCTGAACCAATCGCACCGGCACGTGCAGCAGGAATTAAATTCCATTTTACTTTGTCATTATTAATAACCGGAATTTTCAATCCTAAACCAAGCTGAGCTGCATAAGAAACAGAGCCATCGATATCTGCATAAGTCAACGGCATATCTAACAGTAAAGCGTAACCACTATTGCCAAACTTAAATGTTTTGGCCAAAGGAAGCGAATAAACCGTGGCTTCTTTGGTGTCGCCGTTGAAATCAAAACTGTGTTGCGAGGCGTTGGGCGATATGTAGGATACAAAGTTTCCCAATACACCGCCGCCGGCACGTTGGAATGACGTGTCCGTCATCGTGGCCATTAAAGAATTGGGGTTACCGGCAACCATATCATACGGGGTGTTTTCTACACCGGCTTTTAAAATCTTTTTCATTAGACCATCTTTGTTATTTTTAAGCCAATCTTTTAAAAGCTCAAAGCTTGCTTCCTGGGTGCCGCCGTCAAAAGTCAGATTGTTAATGTCGGCCTCGGGAACATTAAATGTTAATACAGCATTGTCATCAAACCTCAGAGTCATGGGAATTCCGCGAAAATCAATTTGGCCAAAAGATGCCGCCTCATCATCATAACCGTTAATTATCGAATCCAAAGTACCGTCTTCGTAGCGGTCAAACAAATCAATTACAGACTCAAAGCCGCGAGTTTCATTAATATTAGTACTTGTTTGTTGCAAATGCAGAGTAAACATTTCTGCTCTAGCCTCATTGGCCAAGCACAAAGCAGCAAGAGTAAGTGCTAACCCTTTTTTGCTAAAAAATTTTGGGGTAATGTTAGGCATATAAAATTTCCTTTCATTAGTGTTAGGTATACTCCGACAAATTATTTCATCGGGGGTGGTTAAGTTAAAAATCATGGGGTTGTCATTTGGGGTGTTGCTGAAGTCTTCGGCAGTAGCAACTTTCAATGTGCCGCAGTTTAAAATCGTGTGTTTAATGAACACGTTTTTGTCCCACTTGGGGGATTTGGTCCTTGCTG
>CASDRW010000024.1 GCA_949283275.1 uncultured Pseudomonadota bacterium | reverse complement strand
ACTATGGATCTTGACCCGTTTACGGGTGGCAAGTAACCATCGCCCCGTCAGACCGTCATACGCCCTTAAGGCGTTCGCTGGCACCGTTAGGGTTACACCCGTTTGTGAAGAACCACCGGCTAAGCCGGTGGGTTACTTTTTAGTTGGTTTTTATTCGCACCAGCTTTTTGACTGGTTTGCGAATTTTTTTGATGGCTGCTTCTATGCGTTCTTTGTCGTAGCTGAGAGAGGGCTCTTCTTTAATGCCGTGAGTAATTTTGTCTTTGGTGGCATCAATATCAAGTTCGCCGGAGTCGTCTTTCATATCAAGGGCATGCTGCCATTGAAAGCGTGCCTCATTCTTGCGGTGAGCAAACCAATAGGCATCACCTAGGTGCGAGCTGATGATGGCTGATGACGGGTATAATTCAACCGCTCTTTCAAGATAGGGCAGAGACATGGTGTAATATCCAAGATTGTATAAAGCAAACCCTAAACTATCATTGATGCTGGGGTCAAAAGGTGCTTGATTATAAGCCTCGACAATCATCTCAAAGGCTTGGTCAATATTTTTGTTCTGCCTAATCCAAGTATAGCCCAAATGATTTAAAACCAAAAAATGCTTTTTAATATCATAAGCTTTCATCAAGGTTTCTTCGGCTTCTTGCCAGTGACCAGTTTTTTCTAAAGATACGCCTTTGGCATAATATAAAACCCAAAGAGTTATAGGACTTTTGGCTTTATCAATAGCTTGGTTGTAGTATTTTATGGCTTCGTTAAAACGGTTGTTGAGGCGCAAAATATCGCCAAGTTCCATATAAATCTGGATATCATCATAGTCTTGACCTAGGCTTTCAAGCAAAATTTCGGCACCTTTGTAATCCTCTTGTTTGATAAGGTTGCGTGCCTTTTTGATTTGGGCCGGATAATAGGCGATATCGTTTTTATCAATACTATCATAGAGGGTGTTGGCATCATCAAACATTTCGCGGGTTTCAAAAATATCGGCCAGTAAAATTTTGGCTGTGCTGTAATCGGGATTCATGTAAAGGGCAAGCGATGTGTACATGTGGGCAACGTCAATAGCTTCATCATAGCGGAATGTGGAAGCAACGGTAAACAGAGCTTCGGCTGCGCCAATTTGTGCCGAAGATAATACCGGTTTGGCGGTTTTGGGGTCGGCAGAATTTACTTTGGCGCGCAAATAAGACAGAAGAGAATCAAGAGATTGATTGTTAATGGTGGAGTTCATTATGGCAACGGCTTTGTCCTTTTGGCCGGTGCGGATATAAAAGTTGGTAATAATCTCCAGCAAACGAACGGAAATTTCTGAATTCTTATCTTGCAAAAGTTGCTCGTAGGCTTCTCCTGCTTCACGGTTTGAGCCAAAATAGTCAAGCAGCATGGCGCGATGTTGGCGATAGACCGAGCTTAGCCCTTCTTCCTTGGTGAGTAGATTAAGAGATGCTAATGCTTTTTTTGGTTGATTGAGACCAGCATAATTCCACGCGTTTACCAATGGCGCAATAAGTCCTTGATAGATGGGATCATTAATTTTGCCAATGCTGGTTATGGAGGCAGAATATTCATTGTTGTGCATTTGTTTCATGGCAACCAACATATAAGCAAAACCATTGTCAGTATTAAGCTCTATGGCTTTGGATGCATAGTGTGCTGCCTCGTCAATTCGACCTTTGGAGGCTAATAACAGATAAAGGTTGTTTAATAATTCAACATTTTGAGGATCTTGGGTATAGGCAATTTTATAATAATCGGTTGCATGATCAAAGTCTTTGCGAATGTGGGCAACACGGCCGGCCAAATAAGCTCCGTATATGTTGGGTTGAAGAGATATGTTTTGCTCTTGTTCAGAGGGCGAATCCGGCAGCGGTTGATGTATAATCGGTGAGCAAGATATAAAAAGTGCCGTTGAAAATAGTAAGGCCGATATAAAACTTATTTTTATCATTGAGCAAAATTTCCTACATAAGACAATTAACGTCGTTGATTATTACAAATTTTTTTTCAATCTACAACAGCTTTATAAATATATGATTAAATTTGTGCAAATAAATGTTTGTTCTTGCCTCAGAGGCAGATTTATCTTAAATTCAAATCATGAATGAAAATAGTTTAAATGTAAAAAGTTTGATAGAATTCTATATAGATGCCGGGGTTGACGAAACTTGCGGTGAGGTGTCTTTTACGGTAGAAAAGAAAAATACGGTTTCCAATATTGCAACAAAACAAGCAGATGTAAGACCGGCAATATCTAAACTTGCTTTGTCTTCTGCTGAGGCGGTTAAAAATGCCGATGAAATTTGCCGACAGGTAACATCAATTGAAGAATTGCGCAAAGCGGTGGAGAATTTTGACGGTTGTTCGCTTAAGTATAATGCCAAACATACGGTAATGGGAGACGGTAATCCGGAATCCAAAATTATGTTAATCGGCGAAGCTCCGGGGGCAGAAGAAGATTTGGCCGGCAAAGCGTTTGTAGGCAGAAGCGGTCAGCTTTTGAATAAAATGCTTGCAGCAATAGGGATTGACCGAACTAAATGTTATATATGCAATATATTGCCGTGGCGACCACCTGGGAATCGCTCGCCTTCTGATGCCGAAATTGCCGTTTGTTTGCCGTTTTTGAAAAAACAGATCGAAATTGTTGCTCCCGATTATATTTTTATGCTGGGGGCAGTGGCTGTTAATTCATTGATGGAAAATGCTGAGGGAATCTCAAAATTGCGCGGTAAATGGATGGAATATCAAATGCAAAACGGAAAAAAAGCCAAAGTATTGGCCAGTTATCATCCGGCATATTTGCTGCGAACACCGGCTCAGAAAGCCAAGGCTTGGGCTGATTTTTTGAGGTTGAAAAAAGAAATGGGTGAAAATAATTAACAAAAAAGCTGATTGTTTTAATATTTAATGGTATTTTAGTAAAAATCTTATATGATAATAAATAAATGCAAAAATATAGTTGTTTACAGAGGAAGTGAAAATGATTGTAAAAGCGAATGTTTTGAAGCAAGTTTTAGGTGTTTTGATTGCGTTGACAATAGCTGATGCCTATGCTGCAGTTGATAGAAAAGCGACAGACGAAAACAAAGTAGGTGAGGTGTTGTTTAAAATTCACGATATAGTGCCAGAAAAAGATAATAACGGTAATGTTTTGTATTGCAATATGGGGGCAACTTTTTTTAATCGTACCAATATGGATATGGCTAATGTGTCGTTGACACTTAGTTGGAATGATGAGGTTATTGGTGAAATAATAGCTCAAGAAGACAGAGAAGAAAAAGAGTTGGAAAAAACAAAGTCGGAATCTCGTCGTTCGCGGTACTCAACTTCGGGAACTACGGCAAAAACAGTTAATGTGTCTTTAAAATTGCCCCCGTTGAAAAGTATGCAACAGGTTTCACTTAAAACTAAGGTTGATACGAATAGGTGTTTTTTGTTGTTGAATGATATGGATGTTACGGTTAATAATTGCGGTACGGCTTCCGTAAATGAGAGAATGTCATCACAGGGATGTAGTAACCTATTTCAATATGTTAGTCCCAAAATGGCCGAATATTATATGGAGTTTAAAGAGATTTCTCCAGAACAGCAGATGGTTAAGGAAGATGACGAATTGAACAAATTGCAGAAAGAAGTTGATAAAGTTTTTGATGATACGGTTGTAGTAATAAGGAGTATTACTGAGGATGCCAAGCCGGAAGGTGAACAAGTAAACAATCAAGAAAATTCCGATATTTAGCGGAGCTTTGTTAATGCCGTGTTTTAGGTTTGTGTGTTTTTTAGGTGTGTCGTTGGTTGTTTCCAATAGTGTGTTGGCGCAAGTGTTTTCGGACGACGGGATGATTGATCGGCAAAATGCGGTTTATGAAATTGATGCTGAAAATAAAATTTCTGATATAGATGTGTTGGATAATGATATTACGAATCAAACTACAGAAAAGGTAAATGAAAAAGATAACAAGTTTGGTGATTCAGTTAGTCAAGTTATGCAAGCTTTAGATAAATCAGCCGCTAAGCTTAATGATGGTGCTGTCGCGAAGGATAAAAATGAAGATATATTTATTCCGGAAGGCGAGTTATATCGGTTGGATACGCCAACCGAGGATGGTTCTGTACGCGGAGGGCAGGTCTTTGTTGAGGTGGATGAAAAGGGAAGAATGAAAAAGGTTAGTAATATCTTTCTTTATTATGACGAATTTAAAATCTCAGGATATGTTGGCGGTTCGGTAAGTTGTAATGTCAGGTTTAATTTGTTGTCAAATTTGGATCAGAAAATTAATAGGTTGGATGTAAAATTGGTGTGGCCCGGTTTGACTACCACGCTTTCTTTTGCTGATGTTGCGCCCAATACCCAAACATATTATAATTATGCACTTTTGGGAAAAGGTTGTTATAATATGGATAAAGCGCCGAATATCATTGTTAATCGTTGCCGGGTTAGGGGGATGACGGCTTCGGAGTGCGCCGATAAAATCGTTTGGTTGTCAAAATAAGAAAAATGCAAATCATCAAAACATTGGTCTTGACAGGTATGGCGCTTGTGGTTTTGGGAAAAACGCTTGATGCCAGAGCGGAAGTCAATGTACTTTCGGCAGAGGTTTTTGATGAAATTACGGAAAAGGTTGATATCAAAAAAGATGATATCAAACAATATAAAAATATCTTTCGCGCATTGGAAGAAAATGACTTGGCAAAAGCTGATGAGCTTGTTGCCGGACTTGAGAATGATATTTTGTTGGGGCATGTGTTGGCAGAGAAATATCTGCATCCGAAGTATAAATCATCTTGCGAGGAATTGGAAAGCTGGCTGGAGAGGTATTATAATCTTCCGCAGGCTGAGAGAATTTATAAATTGGCGCTGAAAAAAGGGTGCCAGGGGTTGGCCGAAGTTGCGGAAAGTGAAGAGAAAAATTTTGAACTAAAGAAAATTCCATTAAAATATTTGGACAGACTGGGAAAGGCCGATCGCAATTTTTTGGTGCGGCAGGCAAAAAGTTTTAGGAGCTATATTGCCAAGGGAAAAACTTTGCCGGCACGTTATATCTTGGAAAACAAGCGCTTCCAGAAGTTGGCGCCTAAGCCTTATTGGGATAGTTTGGCGGCAACTTTGGCGGTTAAATATTTGACCGATAATTATGATAAAAAGGCGCTTGAGTGGGGGATTAAAGCCTCAAAACGCCACAACTCGGGTATGGCAACCTGGGTGGCGGGCTTGGCGGCTTGGCGGCTTAAGGACTATAAGGCGGCGGCAAGCTATTTTGCAAGGCTGGGGAGTTCTAAAAACTCGGATGAGTGGCTGAAGGCGGCGGCAAGCTATTGGTCAGGGCGGGCTTATGACAAGCTTGGAAACCACCTCAAAGCCCAAGAAATGCTTAAGCTGGCGGCCAAAAATAAATATACTTTTTATGGGATTTTGGCGGCTTATCAGTTGGGCGAGATGCCGGATTTTGGTTTTAGAGAAGACAAGTATATCAATGATTTTGATGATATGAGTTATGTGGAAAAAATTGCGGCCTCGGAAGCTTTGGTGCGGGCGTTGATATTAATCAGAGCCAAACAACCGGAATTGGCACAGCGGGAGATGTTTAATGCCTATGACGGCTTGAGTGACGAGCAAAAAGAGGCGGTGATTTTGATTGCCAATGAGCAAGGTATGCACTCTTTGGTGATTGCCATTGCCAAGAACAAAAATATTGAAAATTTGGCCGGACATTATGACAAAGAGCTTTATCCTTTGCCCAAATGGTTTGACGACCAGCGTTGGCAAGTTGATCAGGCGTTGATTTTGGCATTAATCAGGCAAGAATCGGCGTTTAAGGACAATGCAACCAGCCAAGCCGGGGCCAGGGGGTTGATGCAGTTGATGCCAAATACCGCCTATCATATTACCGGCGACAAAAGTATTAAAAAAGAGAGAGACCGCTTGCTTAATCCGGATTATAATTTGCAATTGGGGCAGCAATATATCAGCTATTTGTTAAACAAGCCGTTTATTGAGGGCAATTTGTTTTTTATGCTGACGGCTTATAACGGCGGACCGAGTAATTTGGTCAAATGGCAGAAGGGGGCAAAGTTTGGTGATGATCCGTTGTTGTTTATTGAGGTGATACCGGCGGCGGAGACGAGAATTTATATTGAGCGGGTGATGGCCAATTATTGGATATATAATCTGCGCTTTGGCAAGGACAACAAGACCTTGGAGCAGGTGGCAAATGGCCAATGGCCAATAATTGAAGCCGAAGATGCTTTTTCCTTTGATTAAGTCTTGATTTTGTGATATAATGAAATCCTAAAATTAAGAATTATGTATACAATTTTAAATATGTTGCCGTACGCGCTATTGTTGTTGGCAGCCGTTGTTTCCCTCTTTATTAAGGGCGGAAATATCGTCAATAAAATTTTAGCATTCTTGGTATTCGGCGCCGGAATGTTTGTTACATTTGCCGAAAGCGGTTGGTGGAGGTTTGGCTTTATCTTGCTGGCAGGTCTTGCTTGTACAGCAGATACCAGAACAACCACCAGCGGTAGTGGTGCTTATACATCCCTTATCATGGGGGTGGCAATGAGCGCCATGATGGCCATCAAATGGGTGATAGCCGATTTGTTCGGTTGGAACCCGTTTTGGTGGATGACCATTCCCGCCGCTGTTTTCTGCATTATGATTATTTGTAATGCAGATTATAAAAAAGAAGATTAAGAGTTGCCCGCATTTTAAAAGACAGATATCTGTTTTTTTGGCGGGCAACTTGTTTTTTTTATCTTAAAGCTTATATCAGAAAACGGTAATAACCTATTTTAAGGATTGAAAATAATGGAATTGTATTTGTTTTTTGCCTTTTTGCTGTTTTATCTGATAACCGCTTTTATGCTGAATGAAAGAACCAAGCAAAAAATTTGGATTGTCTCTTTTATTATCTCGTTTGCCGTGACATCGGCGGCAATCGGCTTTATCAGAGCCGGCAGGCAAGATGTGATGATGAATGCCGACCAAATGAACTGGTATTATATCTTGTATCTGTTTGGTATGATATCGGTGGTGTTGGGAGTGTTTAATTTGTGGATCTATCGCAAAGAGCTGTGGCGGACTTTGTTTGAAAAAACAGATGATGACGATGATGATGAAGATGATTAGTCAAAAGAGGGCTTGATACAAGCCCCTTTTTTGATTGCTTTTTTATAAAGATTGTGGTATTCAAAAAATCATCAAGATTAATTATTAAATAATAAGATTATGGAAAAATTTTTATTTTATCTGCCTTACATAATATTGTTGGTAGGGATTGGTTTGACATTTTGTTTTAGGAACAATGTTCCGGTGAAATTGGCGGCCATGATGGTGTTTTTCTGCGCAACGGCGTTTGCTTTTCTGATTTATGATCCCGGAAAAATTATTTTTGTGATGTCGGTGATAGGCGTTTTACTGCTAAACAAAAGTGATGTCGGCGCTGAAATCAGAAGCGGTAATCCGTTTATATGGATGATGATTGCTTTGGCGGTGATATTTGCTGTCGATATGGCAATGTGTTGGCTTGATAACAAATTGTGGAAGTTGTGTGTGCAAATTCCGGTTGCCGTATTTTATATGGCGCTGGCTTTGCGTTATGCAATTAAAGGCTGCAAAAAGGAATAAAAAATCCGGCTTTGATATAAAATCAAAGCCGGATTTTTGTTTATTACTAAATGTCGGCAATAACCGAAAGAGAAATAATCTCATCAGGGTTTGATACCTCGCCGTTGGCACCATTGCCTTTTTTGATCATATCGACATATTCCATCCCTGATGTTACCTCGCCCCAGACCGTATACTGACCATTGAGCCACGGGCAGTCGGCAAAGCAAATGAAAAACTGGCTGTCAGCCGAATCGGGCAGCATGGAACGCGCCATGGATACCGTGCCGCGCTTGTGTGGAATGCGATTGAACTCGGCTTTTAGCTTTTTGCCTGAGCCGCCGGTGCCGTTGCCATAGGGGCAGCCGGTTTGCGCCATAAAGCCATCAATAACACGATGAAATTTTAATCCATTGTAAAAGTTACTGCGCACCAACTCTTTGATTCTGGCAACGTGATTTGGGGCCGCGTCAGGATACATCTCAATTACGACATCGCCGTCTCTTAGCTTTAACAATAGCGAATTTTCGGCGTCTTTGACCTTATAAGAATGTTTTATCTTTTTGGCTCTGGTCTTGCTTTGGGTCAATTTCTTGGTCGATTCTTTAGGCAAAGTCTTGGTCTTTGAGGTGCCAAGCTTTTTGGTTTCGGCTTTTTTTAATTGTTTGGTTTCTGACATCTTTTATCTCCTTTTTTATATCTATAATTTTATATAGGTACTGAAATGCCAAAATGCAAAAAAATTTAGCTCAAAATAAAATTAACCCGCTCCTCCGGCGGCAGCCCTGAAGGATAACGCTTATCAACCCGCTTGATGGCCTTTTTTAGCCCTAAGCCATTGGCTATTTGAATGGCAAGGCCGGGACGGGCATTTAACTCCAGCATCATCGGGCCTTTTTGGGCATCAAGAACAATGTCGGCGCCAAAGTAGCCCAAGCCCGTCATCTCATAGGCTTTGGCAGCAATGAGCAAATGTTCGCGCCAAAGGGGAACCTCAATCTTGCGCAAATCGGCTTGAGTGTCAGGGTGATAAGTTAGGGGCAGATTGTGCTGAACCGCCTTTTTGGTTTTGCCGGTTTTGATATCTAAGCCAACTCCTACCGCCCCTTGATGCAGGTTGGCCCTACCGCCAGATTCGGCAGTTGAAAGCCTGGTCATGGCCATAATCGGATAGCCCTTATAAACAATGACCCTGACGTCAGGAACACCTTGGAAACTATAGTCTTTGAAAATATCGGAAAAATGGACCACCTCTTCAACCAAGGCCTCGTCATAGCGGCCGCCAAGGGAATAAAGGCCACTCAAAATATTGGAAATGTGCTGATATAGCTCACTATAGCTGATGGTTTTGCCTGAGGGAAGAGTGAAACAATTATCGGTAAATTCTTTGATAACCAAAACACCTTTGCCGCCCGAGCCATGCGCCGGTTTGACCACAAACTCGCTATGATCTTTGACCATATCAAGTATGTTTTTGACCTGAAACTGATGCTCAATCACCCCAATGAGATTGGGTGTGGCCAAACCATATTGCAAGGCAAGAGCCTTGGTTTGAACCTTGTCGTCAACCAGCGGATAGAGCTTGCGGGGATTGTAGCGACTGATGATATGAAAATTGCGCGTGTTCATCCCCAACACACCTTTGGCGCGCAATAGTTTGGGCGAGGTGAATTTTTTGAAAAAGCTAAACATCTTATTTTACCTTTTTGACCATTGGGGCAAAACGTTTGAGCTCGGTTAAACGATAGCCGGTGTAGGTGCCAAGCAGCATCACGATAAACAAAATTACCAAATTGAGCTCGTTGAAGACAAACATTATGTGTCGGACATAGTCATTGGCAATTACAAAATAGACAATGATACCAACCAAAAGACTGTTAAACAACTCTTTGCCGGCATTAACCGGGCCATCCTCCTCCCAGGTGATTGAGGCGCGCTCTATAATCCAGGCGGTGATGATTATTGGGAAAAAGACCGAAGCTTGGGCAATCTTGATATCAAAATTGTAACCGACAAAGGTGAGGGCGTGGATTATCAAAATAACAAAAATTACTACTGCTGAAATTCTTGGAACCAGCAAAAGATTTAATTTTGACATAATAAAACGAATGATAAGCCCCAGCAAAATAATGGCAACAAAACATACCAATCCGGTTATAAATCCGGTTTTGACCAAGGACATCGAAATCAACATCGGGGTAAATGTGCCCATGGTTTGGACCCCGACGATGTTACGCATCAAAACCACAATTAAAATGCCAATCGGAAATACCGAAAGCCATTTCAGAGTGTTTTGCTGAGCCAAGGGCAGGTTGTATATGGTGTGGTCAAACCAACCGGCTTTTTTGGATTGTTTGGCGCGCTGGCTGGCCAAATTCATGGTCGAGGTTATGGATTTTTGCAAAGAAAATTTGACGTTTGAATTGGTGCCGCCTACAACATCAAGCAAAGATTTGCCGCCGCGTTGGAATAAAAGAAAATTATCCGGTAGGCCTTGTTTGCCGGTTAGGGGATCATAGATGCGCCACGCACCGTTGATGTAGGCCTCAAGCATCAAATCGGGAGTTATTTTTTGGCCTTCTTCAAGCCTTAGGCCACGCGCCGTGCGCGAGGCAATGCCTTTGATGGCCAGCAGGTCTTGCATGATCTTGAGCTCAACTATCGGGGTGTATTGAACCGGAAGATAGGATTTAAGCGCCGGATCTAACGGTTCCTGATTAAACAGATTAATCAGCTTTTCAATGTTGTCTTCGCCTGGCATGGCGGTTGATAATTTGATGATTTGCTGCGCTTGAGCAAGTTGTTGCTCGTCCATGTCAGGCAATTGAGGTGTTTTTGGGGCTTTGTCTTTGAGCTTGTCTTTGCCGTCGGTGTTGTCAAAGACTATAATCTTGTAATATAGGTCTTGCTCGCCAATCATGTTTTTGGCTTTGAATACAATGCGGTCATCATATTTTTGGGTGGAATAGCCGTTGGCTATAACATTTTCCTCTAAAATCTTGAAACCTTTGTTCTTTGAGGGAATGGCAAGACTGATCACAATCGGAGAACCATCGGCAGTAAAGTTGACGTTGGCCTCAATCGCCCAAACATTGGCGTTTTGTTTGGGGGAAATGCTAAAACCCCAATATTTGATTTTGTAATAAATGCTGTAGCTGGCAAAACCAAGTGATAAAATCAGAAAAAATGTTAAAATAAGACGAGCCGAAAGAAAATGTTTCATCGTTTGTTGTTGTCCTTAGTGCATGGTGTTTTCTAAAGCAGGATCAATTATAAAGCGGCCGTTAATTATGTTGCGACCGATTAAAACCTGATAGCTGAATTTATCGCGTTGGGCTAAAGTGAAATCAGATTTGATGGTCTCTTCTCCCATTTTGATACTCATGTTGACAACATAGCGTTCTTCATGCTCGCCAATACGAACAATGTTGGTGCGCCTCTTTATTGGTTTTTCAAAATGATGAACTTCGCCGTTTTTGCGGTTGGTGATGTTGAAAGATACCCATTTTTCGCCATCGCGCTCAAACGGGCGAATATGGTCGGCGTCCATTGATGAGGTCTCGGCGCCGGTGTCCATGCGGGCTTGGAAAGGCATTTCCATTGGAAGAATATATAAAGTTTCAACCCCGCCAATTATTTTGGCTTCTTGACGAGGCTCGGGTTGAGGTAAAACCGGCTTGATTGATGTGTTTGCCTCAATGTTGTTTTGGCAGGCGGTAAGCAAAAGCGAAGTAATAAAAGCGGTAATTTTTTTCATGATATAACCTTAAATATTCTTAAATTTTGAGCTGTATCAATTTAGCCTACAAAATAGATGCTTGTAAAGTTAAACTTTTAAAAAATTACCACTTTTATACAAGTTTTTTAGAAGAATAATGTCGCTCTTAGCGAAAAGGCAAAAGCCGTATCGGATGACGGGTTGAGTGCCGGGTCAAAATAGACTTGAACGTCAGGAGTTATACTCATCCATTTGGAGATGCCAAATGTTATATAGCTTTCCAATACTTTTTCGTAGTTATGCTCAATCGGCGAACCTACGGCATCTTCGTTGATGTGGTTTAGGGCTCCGGCAAAGCCTATCTGATCAAGCGGATTGCGGTCGAAAGGATTGTTCATGACAACACCTAAAAGATAGGAAGTATCAATCTCGGCCTGCTCACCTGAAACTCCGTTGATGCGACCAAATATTGCCCACTTGTCATTTAGGTTTTGTGAGGCATTGAATGACCAACCGTTGGTGGTTTGCGGCTGAGCTTCAACCCAGGGTTGGTTGTAGTATAAAAACGAATATTGTCCCAAACCTAAGCCTGAGATGGTCGGATTATATGATACATAGCCAAAGGTGGTATAATGGTTTTCATCAAGATTGGAGGTCGAAATGCGATTGCCTGAGACATTGGTGGCATCTTGAAAACCAAAAGCAAAACTCCATTCCTCGCTCGGGTCTACTTGAAAATACGAACCAAGGCCTGCGGTGGGATAGGTTGAGGAGGCGTTTTGCGAGAATGTCCAGTTGATAAAGTTTTCTTGCTGGTTGGCATCATAGGTGGTGCCATCAAAATTATAAATCGGGTATTGCCCAAGACCTATGGTCAGCCAATCGTATTTACCGGGAAGCTGGTAGCTTATATATAGCTCGGGAAACTCGTTTTGTTGCTCGTCATAGTCGTTGATGGAGGTTACAACGCCGATGTTGTTGTCAATGGTATTGGAATTGGCGCCGGTATACTGAACGATGTTGTAGGCAAAATTGAGTGTGGCGTTGCCATATTCGTTATTGAACATTTCCCATGTTATGGCCGGATACAAAATGGTTTGAATTGCCGTATTGTGTCCGCCGGGGGCGCCGTATTGTCCCGTAAAGGAAGCAGTCAGAGAATAGCCAAGACCATATTTGTTTTGTAGGTAATCTTTGAAATCAGAGTAATCTTGGCCTAGTTTGCTGAAGCTTAGGTGACGATAGTATTCGGATATTTGTATTCTTCCTTCGGCGCTTTCTTGGTGAGGCATGGCTGATGAGGTGTCGTTGGCCTGGGCCGAAATACTGCTAAAAGAGATAATAGAAATTGAGAATACTGCATATGCTAAATGGCTTTTTTTCATTGGCTTATATCCTTAATAAAAGTTGATAATGATAAATTGATATATGCGTGGGGAATTTAATTTAAAGAGGAAGCAAATTTTTGTTTACTTTTGTCTAAAACGGTGGTAAGGCTAATGATAGATTACGTTAAATTATTAATCAAATTATTTAGTATGAGGACAATGTTTTTATCTATTTTATTATTTCCGGCAAAGGAAATAACCAAGGATTTTCCGTTGGTTTGCCTTGATAAAATGGTGTCGGATGATGAAAAAATGCACCTTGT
>CASDRW010000023.1 GCA_949283275.1 uncultured Pseudomonadota bacterium | reverse complement strand
TGGGCCAGTGGCATTATGACATTTCTAATTCTCACCACCTCGGAGATTTTGCCCAAATCGATTGGTGCCAAATATTGGAAAGCTCTGGTTCCGATTATGGTTCCCTCGCTTAATGTTATGATTTGGATAATGAAACCTTTTATTTGGCTATCGGCGCTGATTACCAGATGGTTTACAACCGACGTTGACTGTTCCAATATCAAAGAAGAAATCAAAGCTCTGGCCAAAATGGGACAAGCAGCCAAAGTTGTTGACGATATTGAATATCGTGTCGTCATAAATACTATTAACTTGCGCCAGCTTGATGTAAAAGATGTCATGACGCCACGCACGGTTGTTCATACCATAAAACCAGGAACCAAGATAAAAGATTTTGCCAAATTTTTATCATCAACGCCTTTTTCTCGTTTTCCGATTATTGATGAGAAAAAGCAAATATTCAAAGGCTACATCCACAAATCAAGCACTTACAAAGCCAAAGAAGAAGACAAAGTTGACAAATTTGCCCGCGATATGCGTTCATTTTCTCCCGAGGCGCGGCTTCAAGATGTTCTTTCGGCAATGTTGGAAGACCACAACCACATGGCTTTGGTTGTTGATCAGCTTGGCAATTGGATTGGTATTGTAACTTTGGAAGATATAATTGAAACCATTATCGGCAAAGAAATTGTCGACGAAACCGACACCATTACCGATATGCAGGTTTATGCCAAACTAAAATGGAACAACCGCTGCAAACAAAAAGGCATCAACCTCAAATAAAGTATTTTTGTGTATTGAAAACTCCTTAAAGTTGATTATCTGGTTTAGTGTTATTCAATTTTGAGGAGTTTTTATTATGCAAAATCAACTAAGCACTACCGAAAAATCAAGCAACAGCCACTCTGCTTCCACTTATCGCAACCGTGCATTCGGAAATTTGCTAAACATATTTGATATGCCGCACAATTTTATGTTACAGGAAATGGAGCCTAAAATAGAAGTTTCCGAAACCAAAAAAAATGTAACTGTGACTGCCGAGATTCCGGGTATAAATGAGCAAGATATTGATTTGGAAATATCGGCCAACGGTTATTTGACCATCAACTGCGAAAAAAGACATGAAACCACCGAAGTATCCCAAGATAATTATTTTTCTGAGATATCCTATGGCCACATCAGCCGCACCATCCCTCTTCCCTGGGATTTGGAATACACCAAAGCCTCTGCCGAATATGACAACGGTGTCCTAACGATTAATATTCCCAAAACCACGCAAGAACAAAGCAAAAAACAAAAAATAACCGTGAGCAAAGGCAAAAAATCATCTTCAACCAAGAAATAGGAATCATCTGCTTAAAAACCGCCGGTTATCATATCGGCGGTTATCTTTTAAGATTGTTTACTTTTTGTTTTGCAAGTTTTAATACCGCCTCAAAATCATCATCATCGCAAACTTTATTGCGTCTGATAAAGCCGCATTTTTGGCATTTATGCACCAAAACATATTTTCCGTCTTTAATCTCCAAATCCACCGGCTCCATCAATCCGCCGCAACACTCAAGCCTGTCGCCGGGATTAATGTCAACATGTTTGGAGTATAAGCATTTGGGGCAATGGTTGGTGTATCCGTTGCCTCTAACTTCTGCTCCGCAATGCTCACAAACAAAATCTTCTTTTTTGCGTTGAAATTGTTTCATCTATCTTAATCCTAACCATCAAATTTACTATTACCATAAGCGTCTAGACACATTTGGTCAACTTAAAAATTAGTAAAGAATTGTTGAAACAATATTACCGGATTTTTTGAAATATATAGAAAAACTGGAAAATGAAGAATTTATTGAAGAAGAATGGAAAAAAAGCATATCTACCCTACCTAAAGAGGATGATGAAGAATTTCATAATGTTAACTAGAAAGTAAGAAAAAATATTTAAAATTATTCAAAAATTATTTGCAAAATTTTTTAATTTTGTATTTAATTATGGAATAAAGAAAGGATTCTACATGTCTGAAAGAGAAACAGAAAATTTAGTTCTAACCGAGATGAATATTTCTTTGGGTAAAAATGATTTTGGTTTTGTCTTTGATCAGGGTGATACTTTGTCTATAACTAAAATCACAAATTTGTTGAAGAAAGCCGGAGGTAAACCAAAGTTATGTCCATTAACTGATTTTGATAAGGGTGGACCTGGTAAGGCACAGCCAGAATATATTATCACTTTCAATAACGACTTAAAACTACTTATTGTTATTGAATGTAAAAAAAGTACAAAATATCATGCTTCTCAAAATTTAGATATGCCAAAAGGCTATGCTGTTGATGGTGCTCTTTATTATGCCAAATTCTTGAAAGAAGAATTTAATGTACTCGCGTTAGGAGTTAGTGGTGTAAAAAAGGAAAATATCAAAGTTACAACTTTATATTGGCCAAAAGGGATGGATAAATATATAGAGCTTCCTAGAGGAAAGGATGTTTTATATAGTCCAGAAAATTATATCAACTTAATTCAAGGTAAAAAGGTTGAAAAAGCTATATCTATTGAAAATATACAAAAACTGGCACTGACAATGCATAATAATTTACGGGCATTAAAAATGACCGAACGTGCTAAACCTGTTTTTATTGCAGGTATTTTAATTGCTCTTAAAAACCAAATTTTTCTGAATGACTACAGAAATTTGACTTCTTTTAATGCATTGTTGAATATGTTACAACAAGCCATTAATGATGAACTCGTTAATAGCGATATACGTCCGGAAAAAATTTCTGATATAAAAACACATTTTCAGATGATTGGCAAAAACAGTAAATTAAAGGAAATTCCTTTATCTCATGATAATTCTTTGCTTTGGTATGTAGAACAATTAGAAACTAAGATTAAGCCAATGATGGACTATTCTTCCGAAGCTGTAGATGCTTTGGGTATTTTTTATCACGAATTTGTAAAATACAGTGGTGGCGATGGAAGTGGTTTAGGTATCGTTTTAACGCCACAACATTTAACTGAGTTTATGGCAGATTTAGCTGAAGTCAATAAATCCAGCAAAGTTGTTGATATATGCTGTGGGTCTGGAGCATTTTTAGTCACAGCCATGAGTAAAATGTTCAAAGGGGCTACCCAACAAGAAATAAATAAAATTAGAAAAGAATCCCTTTTTGGGGTTGAAAGTGATGATGATATCTATACATTAGCCATTGCAAATATGATTGTTCGTGGCGACGGAAAATCAAATATTTTCTATGGGGACTGTTTTAATAAGGACATTATTAAAAATTTAAAAGAAAAGAAGATAAACATAGGTTTAATCAATCCTCCATACTCTCAAAAAGATCATTGTGAATTGGAATTTGTTGAAAATATGTTAGATATACTGGTGATAGGCGGAACTGGTGTTGTCGTTGTTCCTATGAGTTGTGCTATCGGCACCAAATTTAAGGAAGTAAGAGAGAGGTTATTTAAAAATCATACATTAAAGGCTGTTTTTTCTATGCCTGATGACATTTTCTATGCCAATAATGCCAGTACGAACGTTTGTGTAATGGTTTGGGAAGCTCATAAACCTCATGATAGCACAAAAAGCACGTTTTTTGGTTATTATAAAGATGACGGATTTGTTAAAGCTAAAAAGCTTGGACGAATTGATAAATTTAATAAATGGGAAACAATTAAACAAGAATGGCTTGCACTATATCGTGAAAAAGATATAAAGGATGGATTAACGGCAAAAAAGCCTGTTAAATGGAATGATGAGTGGTTATGTGAAGCCTATATGGAAACAGATTATACAAAATTAACGCAGATAGATTTTGAAAGAACAATTAAAGATTATCTTTCGCATTTAGTAAAAACAGGAGAATAATGTGTTAGATACATCAAAATGGGTATACTTTAAAATTAGTGATTTATTTCTAGTTAAAAAGGGAAAGAGATTAACTAAAGAAAATCAGATTTCAGGTAGTACCCCTTATATTGGAGCCGTAGATTCAAATAATGGTGTTACCGGTTATGTAGCACAATCTCCTATACATGAAGGAAATACAATTTCTTTAAGTTATAATGGCTCCGTTGGTGAGGCTTTTTATCAAGAGCATCCTTTTTGGGCAACAGATGATGTAAATGTTCTATATCCTAAATTTGCTTTAACAAAAAACATAGCTCTATTTATTTGTCCTATATTACGTATGGAAAAATATCGGTTTGCTTATGGAAGAAAATGGACGTTAGATAAAATGAATGAGTCGATTATTAAACTTCCTACTGACAAAAAAGGTGAACCGGATTGGCAATTTATGGAAGATTTTATTAAAGAGAGGTATAATAGAATAGAGAAAAAAACAATAACAAAAATTAAATCAAAGTCAGAACCATTGAACATATCTAACTGGAAACAATTCAAAATTTCAGATTTATTTGATTGTAACACCACACCAGCTGTTCATGAAATAGAGCGTGGTACTATTCCATATGTCACGAGGACAAGTGCAAATAATGGAGTAGATGCTTTTGTTTCTGAAGTTCATGGAAAATTAAACAAAGGAAATTGTATCACTATAGGTGCAGAAGGACGTTTTGCTTTTTATCAACCTGGTCAATTTGTATCTGGGGTAAAAATATACACTTTAAGAAATAAAAAACTGAATAAGTATAATGCATTATTTGTCTGTACTTTGTTAAATCAAGAAGTATACAGATATTGTTATGGACGGGCTAGAATTTTAGATAAAATAAAAGAAGAATATATAAAATTACCCGTAGATTCTCAAGGTAATCCTGATTGGCAGTTTATGGGAAATTATATCAAATCTTTGCCATATAGTGACTTGATTTAAGTTCTTGGGTGTTCCTAACTCAATCTCAACCAATCTTGAGCAGATTTGAACTTACGACATATTGATAAAAATATATCAAAGTTTACTGGACTTTTGATTTTTTCCAAGCATGTATACCATTGTGTTTAACATAAAGAAAGAAAAAATATGTCCAAAAAAGTTTTTAGATTGATACCTTATAATGAGATTCCATCTAACCATAGAGTAGAACTTGAAATGTTGTATTATCATTGTTTGCGAGTTATCATCCGATTGGGAAAAAAGTTGAGACAAAGGGTCGCTCGCTTTAAGGCGAAAGAATAATTAAAAAAAGATGAAAGAAAAGAATAAAATATTTTTTTCAGATTAAGTTGAAGAAAGTCCTGTATATAACTTTATATAAAAAATAAGATAGTATGTGGCCAACATACTATCTTAAGTTATTGGTCGGGGCGACATGATTACTCGGCTTCGTCTCGCCCTTCGGGCTGTCCTTCGGACATTACCTCGGAAAATTTTCTTACGAAAACCGCTGCGCTCTCGCGCACCTTTTTCCTTCGCTCCGAACATCTCCTTCGCATGTTCTCCTCATTCCGCCCCATTAAAAAAGACGGCTGTCCTTGCCGTCTTTTGCTTTTGGTCGGGACTATTGGATTCGAACCAACGACATCTTGCTCCCAAAGCAAGCGCTCTACCAGGCTGAGCTAAGTCCCGAAAGCACAAATATGTTTATATCAATATTTTAATTAAGGCAAGATATTTTTAATTGCTTATAAGAAATATTTTTACTTTTCATCAAAGCAACGTTTTTGTGGCTCATCTTAGCCGTAATTACCGCAAACATATCTATATTTTGCTTATCAATAATCCAAGCATTTGCATAAATCCAGGCCAAATTTTTACCGTTGCTCACGGGAATCCTGATTTCCACCATCTCAAAATCCGAAGACAATTTTTTGGCCATAAGCCGCAACAAATCATCTGTTCCCTCACTGGTTATCGCCGAAACCGCAACTTTGTCGGAAGATATTTTATTTTGTAACTCTGCTTTTTTGTTATCATCCAACAAATCAATTTTATTTAGCACTTCAATATATTTATCCGAGTTTTCCGCATCAACGATACCCAAACTTTTTAATACATTCAATACATCGCTTCGCTGCTCTTTGGTGTTTGATGAGGCAATATCTCTTATATGCACAATCAAATCGGCCTCCAACACCTCTTCCAATGTGGCTCTGAACGCCATTACCAACTCATGCGGCAAATCCGAGATAAAGCCGACCGTATCCGATAATATTACCTCGTTTCCGGTTGCCAGTTTTATTTTCCGCATCGATGGATCAAGTGTTGCAAACAGCAAATCCTTAGCCAAAACATTGCTTCCTGACAAAAGATTAAACAAGGTCGATTTTCCGGCATTGGTATACCCGACAAAAGCCACTATCGGATAAGGCACTTTTTTGCGAGCCGAGCGTTGAATTCCTCTTGTTTTTTTAACTTTTTCCAAATCTTTCTTAATACGCAAGATTTTATCATCAATAATACGCCTATCAAGCTCAATCTGAGTTTCACCCGGCCCACCCAAAAAACCGGCACCGCCACGTTGCCTCTCAAGATGGGTCCAGCTTCTCACCAGCCTGCTGCGCTGATATGTCAAATGAGCAAGCTCAACCTGAAGTTTACCTTCTTTTGTTTGTGCTCTCTCACCAAATATTTCCAGTATCAAAGCCGTCCGATCAATAACCTTTGCCCCAAGTTCTTTTTCCAAATTTCTTTGCTGTACCGGCGTTAGACCGGTATCAAAAACAAACAACCCGATTTCTAAATCTTCGGCAGTTTCTCGCAACTTGTCAATTACGCCCTGTCCTATCAAGGTTGCCGGCTTAATGTTTTTAATTTTGATAATATCTCTATAAGCAACAAAAAGATTAATAGCTTCGGCCAAACCGACAGCCTCAGCCAAACGCGCCTCCGCGGACAAAGATATCCTCTGCCCGTATATTTCCGGAAAGACAACCGCGGCTTTTATCTTGTAAGCCTTATTATCCAACTCAATCAACGGCAATGATTTTACTTAGATTTCAACGGCTTCACCCGGCATAATCGTCGAAACGGCATGTTTATAAATCAATTGCGTATGCCCGTCTCTTCTCAACAACAATATCGCATCATCAAACCAAGTGATAATTCCTTGCAGCTTAACACCGTTTACCAAAAACACCGTAACCGATATCTCGCTTTTCTTTAGTTTATCCAAGAATTTATTTTCAATTTCTTTATCTGCACTCATAGGTTTAGTCCCTTTTTATTAGTTTATATTTATTAACAGTCATTTAATATTATTTTTTCCGAGCTGTCAAAGATTTTTAGCAAAAAATTTGCTCTGCCTGTCTAATAGCTGCAGAATCAACATATATCAGCAAAACATCTCCGCAGTTTAATTTAATCGTTTGATCCGAATAAATCAACTCTTCTCCCCGCAAAACGGCAAATACTCTGGATGTCTTTGCCAGTCCCAGTTCTCCGATTTTTTTGCCGCAACACATATTTTCTTCCTCAAGTCTTATTTCCCATATTTCACCCATTTCTCTTGCCACCGAATAAGCTTCTTTCAGCCTGGCCTTGCGGATTTCTTTCAAGATTTTAGAAATTGTAATTGCGCTTCTGTCAACTAAGATATTATCGGTAATATTAAACATCAAGTTATTATAAGACGGAGTATTAATAACCGATATAGTAGTCCCCACACCGTTTTTAGACGCCAAAAGCGAAGCCAGCAAATTATCTTTGTCATTATCGGTCAAAGCAATTACGGCATCGGCATGAGCCAAATCAGCTTCTTTTAATATAACATCGCTCATCATCTCACCGTGAATAACTACCACATGATTAAGCTTGCGCGCCAGCTTGCGAGCTTTTTCAATATCCTCTTCAATCAAGCGACAAGATATAATACTGTCGTCATGTTCTACCTTATCTCCGATATATTCCGAAATTTCATCTCCGCCAAACATAACCAAGCGTTCATTTGCCGGCTTTTCAAGACCAAAAGCGCTTATGGTGCTATAGATATCTTTGTCAGCTACCAAAATATTAACTTCATCGCCTGGCTGCAAAGTTTCATACATATCCGGTACAAAGCTTACGTTATTTCTGATAATGTTTATAAAACCGATATTCAAATCATCATGCCGGTTAGCTTCCACCAAAGGCACTTCAAGCAACGGACAATCTTTTTTGATATTTAGGGTCATAACATAATATTTTCCGTCCAACACCGGCAAAATACCGGCACATCCGGGATATTGCAATATTTTCAAAATATTATCGGCAATATCAATATCCGGAGATATCAACAAATCAATCGGCAAATGATTATCGTTGTAAAGCATTCCCCACAACGGATCAATAAACGTCTTGCTGTTAACGCTGGCAATTTTTTTAGGAATATTAAACAACGTATACGCCAGCTGACACACAATCATATTAATTTCATCAGTCTCGGTAACAGCCAAAATCATATCACAGTCTTTTGCACCTGCGCGCTCCAAAACATCGGGATGCGAGGGTTTTCCTTGAATTGGCAAGACATCAAATTCTTTTGAAATCTCATCTAAATCATATTGGTTGTCATCAACCACAATAATATCATTATTTCCTTTTGCCAAATAGCTCACGACACTTTTTCCGAGCTGCCCAGCTCCGCAAACAATAATTTTCATCTCTCACACCCTCTCTTCAACATCTAAATTGTCTTGTATAAAAAAATTCTCTATCTCAGTCAAAGCTTGCTCCAAATTACCAATTCGCACATATTTTTCTCTGAATTTTCGAGCTTCGCGTAGATTTTTGCAATACCAACAAACATATTTCCGCGACAAAGCCAAAGCCAGCTTTTCTCCATAATATTCTTCCAATCCTTCTATATGTTTTAAAAGCGTATTTTTCATCTCCCCGATATCGACAACCTTTGGCTTAACACCTTTTTCCAAATAATTGTGTATCTGAGATATAAGCCAAGGCCTTCCCAAAGATGCTCTTCCGACCATAACGGCGTCAACCTTGGTATAATCCAACATCTCCTTAGCTTTGTAAGGAGAATCTATATCACCGTTTCCTACAACCGGTATCCTAACAGCCTGCTTAACTTCCGCCATAATATCCCAGTCGGCCTTTCCGGAATACATCTCTGTTTTTGTCCTGCCGTGAATTGTTAGATAATCCGCGCCGCAGTCCTCGCACATTTTGGCAAATTGAACAGCATTAACATTCTGATTATCCCATCCTTTACGGAATTTAACACTTAGCGGAAGGGGTGTTGAATTTCTAACTGCTTTTATAATTTCGGCCGCCAAGATCATGTCTTTCATCAAATATGATCCCGAACGATTAGCCACAATTTTTTTGACCGGACATCCCATATTAATATCGATGGAACTAGCCCCCAGTTCTTCAATTAACTTCACACTCTCTGCAAAAAGTTGCGGATCATTTCCAACCAATTGCACCGCAACCGGATAATTTTCATCTCTGACATCGGCAATTCTATAGGTTTTAGGATTACGCCTCGACAAAGCATTTATTGCCACCATTTCCGACACAATATTTCCCTTACCAAAAGAATGCACAAGCTTGCGCATTGGTTTGTCGGTAATACCGGCCATCGGCGCCAAAAAAACTTTACTGTCAAAACCTTTTGCTATCATCTATACCTTAAAATCAAATTGCTGATTATTTTCAAACTCCAGTCCGTCAATTACCGATGAAGGCCTGTCCACCTTGCTTATAAAGCCATATAACCCCGTAGCATACGAACTATTAGCCCCCTCATCTTGCCCCAATAATGTATACGCAGTCTCCTCACAAACAAGCCTATATGCTTGCACTTCGACATCAGAACGTAGCTTAAACCCATAATCTTGCAACTTATCATTATTGTCGGCAAATTCTTTGGCTGAGTTTTTTCTTTTTATCCTTGAGGCAACATCAGCAATTTGCTTTTGCAAGCTTTCGACATAACTGTTAATATAAGTTTGCGGCACTTTATATCCTATACTCCTAATTTATTTTGTTTAAGGCTTTGGCCAACACATAATACAATCTGCCCAAATCAGCTCCCGAAATCACTGCCATCAATGCGGCCGAATATTCATGTGTTTTTGATTTTTCGACCAAAGTCTCAAACTCGCTCATATAAACATTAACAAGCTTTCTCAAATCTCCATTTTTCTCAAATTCCTTGCGCAAGGCGGTTATTTGCGCACCGGTCATATTTTTGGCAATAGAACGAATAAATACCTGAGTATCACCATTATAAAACTTCTTCCACAAATCCTCTTCATCTTTTGGATTCAAAATCCTGTTAACATCAACCGAGACACTCTCCAAATGCGTAATAATTTTACCCGCATCTTTGAGGAAAGAATCGATTTTAATATCCTTATATGTTGTAGCCAAACCTTTCATGGCTTTCTCGGCTTTAACCGCGCTTTCACTCAAATTCTTGGTCTGAGCATTAATGGTATCGTTAAACCTGATGCTTTCTTTGACAATAGCCTGTCCTTGGGCCTCAAAAGACTTACCGGCCTCAACCAAATTACCGATACTGTCATTAACTTTAGCCGCCGTATCATCAGCCATCGCTGTCAAAGCTTGTGATTGTTTAACAAAAACCTCTCCTGATGACAAAATAGTATTTGATATTCTTTCGGCGTTTGCGGCAATTTCATTAATTGAAGCCCGCAACTTATCACCTGATTTTTCCAAATGCGTAGCGCTTAACTTAGCCGCATCATCCATTTCAAGTCCAAGCTTTTTCAAATCTTGCCCCAGGCTCTTCACCTTTTCATAGGCGTCATTGGCTCTGTCCGCCAATTGATTTGACGTATCACTCAAAACGTTATTAAAGCAATCAACCAATTTTTTGGTATCTTCCGATATTTTCACCATCTTATCGCTTTGCGCCGTAATCAAATTATTAATTTCCACCACTCCGGTAGAAGTCTCAGCCGTAACGGTATTAAACCCGGCCAAATATTTTTCATACTCGTTAAATACTCCGCTAATATTTTCAACCGAATGATAAATAGCCGTGTCCAAATCCTCGCTGCATTGATTCAAGCGCAAACTTACCTGGTCAATATTTTTAATTGAATCTTTGGAAGATTTGCTTATAGCATCACAAGCCTTAAGCAATCTGTCGCCCAACACCTCAAATTCATACGATAGTTTATTGGTAACTTCAAATATATCAGATGTTCCATCATTAAACGAAGTACTGATTTCCTGAACTTTGGCTGCCACTTTAACCGTTGCATCCGTAAGATATTTATATTGTTGTGCCAAAGAGGCTTCTCCCAACCTTGCCTGAGTAGCCAAATTATTAATAACCTCAGTAATATTATTTTTCTGCATATCAAGCATATTGGCAATATTTTCACTTTGTGAAGACAATTTCAAAGCTGCATTTTCCATATATTTGGTTTGTTCATTAAGTTTCTGCCAAGATATTTCATTATCTTTAAGCATATTTTGATGAACTTCTTTCATCCCTTTTTCGCTATCTTCAATTTGTTGCAAAGTTTCACCCATATTTGTTTTCACAGACATCATTGCAGCATCAAAACCATGCAAATGATTATTAATTTCATCATTTATTGTCTTAAGTTTATTAATAGCTGCATCAACTGTTTTTTCGGTTAATTCATGCTTGTTTGCCAACATTTTTTCAATTTCGGCCAAATCCTGTACTGATTTCTGAGAATTGGCAATAACTGTTTCTGCTCTGCGTCCGGTATCTTCCTCCAAAATAACCAACCGAGCAAACAGTTTATCGGCACCCTCCTCAACTCCTGCCATTTGTGATTTCAAAATATCCGCCATCTTATTTGTATTTTCTGACACTTTATCACAATAAGCATAAAAATCAGCTTGCTGTTGCCTAAACATAACATTAAGCGCCGCCACTTTTTCATCCATTCCGGCAGTTACTTCACTTATATACTTGGCAGCATTTTGAGAAATAGTATTAATATTGTCGCTCTTAGCCTCAAAATCAGTTATGGACTTAGCCAAAACAATTTCTGAATTGTCCGTCGTTTCGCTTAATTTTCGTGTGTGAGCATCCAACGATTTAGCAATTTCTTCGCTTTTTGCCTCTATATCATTAGCCAAAGTTTCCATATTTTGCGATTGTTTAATCAAAACATTCTCAAACTGTGTAACTTTAGCCATAGTTCGATTGGCAGAAGTATCAAACTGATTTGCCTGTTCCGATAAGTTGTCATTAATAACCTTACTTTTATTAATTGCATCGTTGCATTGCGAGAGCATTTTGGCAATATTTGATTTCAACAAATCCAAAATACTTACAGCGTCTTGTTCCAAACTAGCCGAAGCAGCTGAGAGTTCATCAATCTGACGTTTCAGTTCATTTTTAATTTCTTCAACCCGTGAAGCAGTATCAGTAATGTATTTTTGTTGCTGAGCCAAAGATGCCTCGCTGATCTGGCTTTGGGTAACCACAACTGATGAAGCCTCATTCAATGCCGAAGTATGTTTTTGCATCAATGCTGCAACTTGATTAATATTTTCAACCGATTGAGCGGTCTGCACCATCAAATTTTCGGTTGACTGATTAATTTCTTTATCAGCATCTTGCATTTGAGCAAATCCGGCAGCAATAGTCTTTTGCAATTCACCATATCGTTGATTCAACAATTCGGTAAAATCAACAATCTTATCAATACTGTCTTTGCTGATTTGCCCAAAGTCAGATGTTTTTTCCCGCAAATTTTCAATATATGAAACAATATCTCCATTAGCCGCCAACACTTTCTCATCCAAAACAGCTACATTGCTGCTCAAAGCATTTTCAACTTCTTTTATGGAGGCAATAGCCTTATCTGATACTCCGCTCAAGTTAGACACCTGCATAGCCACAGCATCTTCCAAATTAGAACTTCTTACCATAAGTCTGTCAAGCTCTTGATTAATTAGCTCTCCGTGAGCCGCAAATTTCTTATTAACACCCTCAGCTCTCTCCTCCAAAACTTTTATAAACGCGGCAATATCTTTGTTGCGTTTTGCCAAAGCCTCATCCATTTTTTGAATTTGCAAATCAACGGCATCATCAATATTATTCATTCCGGTTTTCAGATTATTATTAATAATCCCTATATTAGATATGGCAGACTTTGTAACTTCTTCTGCTTTTTGTTTTGCTTCTTTTCCCACTTCTTCCAAAAATAAATTAAGCTTCTGCACATGATTTTGTAAACTATCTTCAAGACCTGACACCTCAGATGCTATTGAATTCTTAAGTATATTGCAATTATTTACGGCATTATCACTAATTTGTTTAAGCAAATTAGTCTGCCCTTCCAAAACACCCCGTACAGCATTAAAGGTTACATTGGCATTTTCGGCAAAATCTTTAAGATTTTGATTTGCCGTTGTCATATCATCCACCGAACATGTATTAATATCTTTCAATTGTTCGGCAGTTTCTCTTAACTCTTTTAACTGCGGCGTCATCTTAACAAACAAATCATTAAGAGAAGTTTCTATTCCGTTACCGCTATTAATAAAATCCTGATTTATTTTGGCCAAATTCTGAGTAGAGTTTTCAGCCTTGTTAAGTATATTTTCAAAATTTGCCATCAAAAACTTAACCCCGTCGCTCAGCTCAACAATGGTTTTGGAGGAATAATTATCCAAAGTACCGACCAATTTGGCAAAATCATCGACATTTTCTTTAATAGCGTCTTTAATTTTAGATGTCTGCTCATGCGCAAGCTTAGACACTTGTTGCAGCTCCACCACTTGCGAGCGAATAGCATCAGCCATAGCCTTGGCTGTTTGCGGAGCACCGTCTTCGGGATAAACCAGCTGATTCATATAAGCCCGCAAAAACTTAGCCTCATGTTTAAACGAACTGCCTCTGTCAATATAAGCCATCACCACCCAAATTATAGCCAACGGCAACGTAACCCCGGCCAAAAATCCGCCAAACTCATCTGGCATCATCAAAAACAGATTAGACCATCCGAAAAACTGGGTAATATAAATTAGAACCACGGCAAACCACACCACGCTGACACTAATCATCAACTTGTGCAGATTATTATTAAGCCAAGATTCTTTTTCCTCAATTTCAACAGGTGTTTTTGTTTCTTTCATAAACTGCGGCAAAACCGTAACATTGCCGAGATTTTCAGCTGTTTTATCAGACATCTGGTCAATTCCCCATAACAAACATTCCCCAAAGTCCCAAATAAACGGACTTCAAAGAGCATTATAAGCACATTTTTTTAAATTGGAAACACAATAAGCTCACAGCAATACTTTATCCACAAGGAATTCAGGCTTCATCTTTCTTTTTCAAAATATACAACAATTTTTGCATGGCTTTTGCCTGCATTTCTTTTTCCGACAATCCTGCCGGCACAACTACTACCGCCTCGGTTTTGGTGTCAGGTTCAATTGCCGTAACCCTAACCGAAGCTCCCATTCTTACATATTCAAACAAAACACCAGCCATTTTACTTCAAAAACTTATTGTTTTTGGCAAACCCGAACGGCGCCAACTTACCAACCTGCGCCCGATGTCCCAGCCAAGTAAGCAAATCTTTTTCAACACTTATTCCGCCGGCACGATTATAAGCAAATCCGTCAGTCTCATTAAATATCTGCACATCGCTCAATCCGCCATCTTTGTATTTCTGCAAGCAAACACCGCGTCCTCTGGCAATTGTGGGAATTTCTTCTGTTTTAAATACCAATATTTTGCGATTATCCCCAATCATTGCCACCATATCGCCAACCACTTTTTTACAAAACATGGTCTTTTCGCCTTCGGCCACATTCATAATTTTGCGTCCCTGCCTGGTCTGAGCAATAATATGATTTTCATCAACAATAAAACCATATCCTTTATTGGTGGCAATCAGATATGAGGCTTTGGGTTCAAACACAAACATCTCGGTAATTGTATCATTATTGCCCAAATCAATCATCAACCGCAACGGCTGCCCGAAACCTCTGCCTGATGGAATATCGCAGGCATTGACATTAAAGAATTTTCCTGCCGTATCAAACAATATTATCTTGTCGGTTGTTTGCGCGTGTATTGCTTTCAATAAACCGTCATCATCCTTAAATTTAAAATCTTCCGCAAGATTTACATACCCTTTAACACAGCGTATCCACCCTTTTTCGGACAAGATTACCGTAATCGGCTCTTTTTCAACCATCGCCTCAATTGAAATATCAATATTTTCGACATCAACCTCGGCAAATTCGGTGCGTCTGCGGCCCAAAGCCGTCTTTTTACCGAATTTTTCTTTTATTGCTTTTATTTCCTCAGCCACTTTTTGCCAGCGTTTAGCTTCATCTGCAAGCAATTCTTCCAACCCCTGCTTCTCGGCACTCAAATCATCAAATTCGCGCCTTATTTCGGCTTCTTCCAGTTTCCGCAAATTCCTAAGTTTCATGTTAAGGATTGATTCTGCCTGTACTTCCGAAAGCTCAAATTTCTCAATCATCTTAAGTTTAGGCTCGTCTTCTTCGCGAATAATGCGAATAATCTCATCCAAATTAAGGTATGCGATCAGATAACCCGACAAAATCTCCAATCTGGCAATTATCTTTTGCAAACGATAATCACTTCTTCTTTGCAAAACGACCATTCTGTGATTCAAAAACTCGCGCAACACCTCGGCAATGCTCATAACTCTAGGCACCCCGTCGGAATCAAGCACATTCATGTTCATATTGAATTTGGCTTCCAATTCGGTGTTCTTAAACAACAACTCCATCAGCATATTGGCATCGACGTTGCGGTTTTTTGGCTCCAACACAATCCTGACATCTTGCGCTGATTCATCTCTGACATCATTGAGAAGCGGCAGCTTCTTTTCTTGCAACAAAAGCGCAATTTTTTCAATCAGCTTTGATTTTATCACCTGATATGGTATCTCGGTAACCACAATCTGGTATTGCCCCATGCCCAAGTCTTCTTTTTCCCACTTAGCTCTGATTCTGAAATTACCTTTTCCGGTAGTATAAGCATCCAAAATAGTGGCAAATTTGTCGACAATCACCCCGCCAGTCGGAAAGTCAGGGCCTTTAATTTTTCTGACCAAATTTTCGATTGTCACATCAGGCTTTTCAATCATTAACAAAAGCGCATCACACACTTCCGACAAATTATGCGGCGGAATATTTGTTGCCATACCGACGGCAATTCCGCTTGAACCGTTGCATAACAAATTAGGTACAGCCCCCGACATAACAACCGGCTCTTGCTCCTCACCGTCATAAGTGTCCATAAAATCAACGGCGTTTTCGTTTAATCCATCCATCAAAGCAATGGCAAATTCGGTCAATCTGGCCTCGGTATAACGCATTGCCGCCGGGCTATCACCGTCGATATTGCCAAAATTGCCCTGCCCGTCCACCAGCGGATATCTTACCGAAAAATCCTGCGCCAAACGACACATTGCCCCATAAACCGCACTGTCGCCGTGGGGATGATACTTACCGATAACATCGCCCACTACACGCGCGCATTTCTTAAACCCTGACTTAGGGTCAAGATGCAACTGTCGCATTGCGAACAAAAGCCTTCTGTGTACCGGCTTTAATCCGTCTCTTACATCAGGCAAAGAACGCGATACAATGGTAGACATTGCATAAGACAAATAGCGGCTGCTCAATTCTTCAGCCAACTGCACGGTTTTAATTTTTTCTTGCGTTTCAGACATTGCTATCCTTAAGTATTTTCAACAATTTGAGCCAAATTAACACGACATTCCGGAAATTTCAAGTTATGAATTGCAAAAAAATTTTTTTTGAGGAAAAACTCAATCATATTCAACAAATCAGCCACTTCTGCCGGTTTAGGATGATAATTTTTTTCCACAACAAAATGCGGAAACCTAAACATTTTGTCTTTATACGGCATCCCTGCCTCCCAACAAACGGCTCTAGCACTTTTTGGCGAGACAAATTCCAAATTTTCTCTTGTCCCCGTTGCCGCACATTCGCTCAAATCTAGCCCTACACCCAAGAACTCAAGTAAATAAAATTCAAATAAAGAATAATGAGTTATCCAATTATCTTCATCTATTAGATTAACAAAACTCTCAACCCAATAATAAAATCTGTCCAATGGTTGCAGTTCGGGCAAACAAGCGTTGCTAAGCGCACAAAAACAAGACAACGCTTTAAGTTTGTCAGCATTATCCAAAAAATTAACCGCATATGGTGTAATCAACTCCACCTTCAATGACAGCATATTGTCATCAACTCTGGACCAAGCATCAATTTTGACCAAATTTCCCGGCTGAAAAGTCGCCAAATTTTTTTTATTAATCCCTGATTTAACATAGCCGCACACTTTACCGTAATGTTTGCACAACACGGTCAAAATCAATGATTTTTCACCATGTTTGCGGCAATTTATCACATATCCTTCATCAACAAAATTCATAGTCTAAAGCTAAAACTTTCTTTTTCTCCGGTCAACTGTTTTGGCCGATTATTCAACCAAAAAGGCTCCAAATTAAAAACTTGGAGCCTTGATTTGCCAATTCGCATAAATTATCCGGCAACTTTCTTTTGTTCTTCTGCCTCTTCTTGCGAGCGAATCTGACGATACTTGGTTTCAAAATCAGCAATATTCGAGGTATCCGAATAATAATCGCTGACCTTAGACTTTGTAATTGTGTCATATTCTTGCAGATAAGCCAACAACGGCTTCATATCTTTTAGCGCAATGGTATTTGGCCCGTCAGACAACGCTTTATCCGGATTTTCGTGTGTTTCCATAAACAATCCGGCAACACCGACCGCTATTACCGCTCTGGCCAACACCGGGGCAAACTCTCTTTGTCCGCCGGTAGATGTTCCTTGTCCGCCCGGCTGTTGCACCGAATGCGTAGCATCAAATATAACCGGAAACCCCGTATCTTTAATCATTCTGGGGAACCCCCTCATATCTACCACCAAGGTATTATATCCAAACGAGGTCCCTCTTTCGGTAATACAAACTCTGTTGTTTCCGGAATCCGTCACTTTTTGCACCAGGTTTTTAACATCCCAAGGAGCCAAAAATTGTCCTTTTTTGATATTAACGACCTTTCCGGTCTTGGCCGCTGCCACCACCAAATCGGTCTGACGGCACAAAAAAGCCGGTATTTGCAACATATCTACGTGTTCTGCCACTTTGGCACATTGCCAGGTCTCATGCACGTCGGTAACGATGGGAATATTGTTATAAAGCTTTTTAATCTCGTCAAAAGTCTCCATTCCTTTATCCAAGCCGACACCTCGTGCTCCGTGAATGGAAGTACGATTAGCTTTATCAAACGAAGCCTTGAAGATATAATTTATCCCCAAATCATGAGTAATCTCACGCATTGCACCGCAGATATCAATGGCGTGTTGTTTGCTCTCTATTTGGCAAGGGCCGCACAAGAGAGAAAACGGCAACCGGTTGCTTATCTTGAAATTACCTATTTCTACTATTTTTTGCTCCATTTTAAATCCTTAAAAAGTTCATACAACGGCACACCTATAGCACAAAATTTGACAAAATGCAACAATAAAAATTTATCCCTACATTTTGATAAAATCTCTTACTCTTTGTGCAAATTGCTCCAAGATATCTGATTTGGGCGTATATTTTTCTTCAAACACTTCTGCTGTTTGCCATCCCAAATCATCCATAACCTGTTTAATTTCTTTCACCACTCCGGCGCGCCATCCGTAAGAGCCGAATGCCAACCCTTTTTTGCCTTTGGGTGCAAGCCCTTTCAAATAGGTCACAAAAGCTGCAACCCTTGGAAACATTTGGTTATTAAGTGTCGGGTTGCCGATTAACACATACTCGGCATCCAAAATATCGGTCATCACATCCGAGATATGGCTGACACCCAAGTTATGTTTAACAACGGCAATACCTGCATCCTGAAATTCGGCCATTGCCGTTTCGGCCAATTTTGCGGTTGCGCCCCACATTGTATCATAAGCTATCACGGCTTTTTTAACCGTTTTGCCCTTAGCCCAGGTATCATAAAGCGACAATATCTGGTTAACCTCATCCTTGCCCGACCAGATAAGCCCGTGCGACGGCGCAATCATATCAATGTCAAGCTTCATCTCGGCTGCCGATGACAAAGCTTTTTCGGCCTGCATGCCATAGGGAAACAAAATATTGGCATAATAACTTTTGGCGGCTTTTACCACCAAATCATTAGGATAATCTTTGGCCAACAACGCCTCACAACAAAGGTGTTGACCAAACCCGTCATTGGGTAACAATAGTTTATCTTCTGCCACGTAGGTCATCATTGAATCCGGCCAGTGTAGCATCGGTGTTGTCAAAAAGCTCAGGTTGCGTTTGCCAATATTAAGTACATCACCTGTTTTCACAATATGGTATTGCCAACCTGTGGTATCAAAATGCGCCTCCAAAGCCATTTTACCTGCGGCATTGGTAACGACTATCGCCTGCGGAGCCAATTTCATAATTTCCGGCACACTACCCGAATGGTCTTGCTCCACATGGTTAACCACCACATAATCTATCTTTGCAAAATCAACCACAGATTTAACCCTGGCAATTTGCTCACTGCTCATATAAGCCTTAACTCCGTCAACCAACGTAACCTTGTCATCCATAATCAAATAACTGTTATAGGTCGACCCATCCGGCGTATTATATCCGTGGAATTCTCTCAAATTCCAATCTTTAGCACCCACCCAAAATATGTCTTTTTTTATCTCAACGGCTTTCATTCGCATTTCTCCTTAAAAATTTACATATGGCTATAAGATAAGCTTTTTATTTTGATTGACAAGATAAAATAATTTTATTAAAAATGATAATCATTCTTAATTTTATACACAAGGCAAAAATTTGAAATATTCCAAGCAACGTTCTCTAATCCTTGACACTCTGAGGCAAAACCCTTACCACCCGACGGCGGAACAGGTTTTTGCACTTGTGCGGCAAAAAGATAGCAACATCAGCTTGGCAACCGTATACCGCAACCTAAATCGACTAGCCGAAAACGGCATGATACGCAAGCTTTCTCATATTGACAAGGTTGCCCGCTTTGACCATACTTTGGTCAAGCACTACCATTTTATCTGTACTTCCTGCTCTCGCATAATAGACATTGACAGCAACATTCTTCCGTCTTTTATCCGGCAGATTACAGATCAAACAGGCCTGGCAGTAGAAAGTGCAGACATATCCTTAAAAGGAATCTGCCCTGACTGCCTCCGATTAAACCAAAACTTATAACAACTAAAGGAGAAAACGATGGAACTCAAAGGCTCTAAAACCGAAAAGAACTTAATGGACGCATTTGCCGGCGAATCTCAAGCCCGCAACAAATATACCTATTATGCCTCCAAAGCCAAAAAAGAAGGCTATAACATTATAGCAGACAAATTTGAACAAACCGCCAATAATGAAAAAGAACATGCCAAAATTTGGTTCAAGCTTCTTCACGGCGGCGAAGTTCCTTCCACCATGGCCAACCTCAAAGATGCCGCTGCCGGCGAGCATTATGAGTGGACCGACATGTATGCCCGCATGGCCAAAGAAGCCCGTGAAGAAGGCTTTACCAAAATTGCCGCTCTTTTTGAGATGGTAGGCAAGATAGAGAAAGGCCATGAGGAGCGTTATCAGGCTCTGCTCAAATCTTTGGAAGAAGGCACCATTTTCAATCGTCCGACCAAAGTTATATGGGAGTGCGCCAACTGTGGCCATCGCGTAGAAGCTCCTTCTGCACCGGAAAAATGCCCGGTTTGCGATCATCCGCAAGCATACTTTTTTGAATTGCAAGAGCAGTTCTAATTAAAACGAAAAGCCCCGTAAAAAAAACGGGGCTTTTATTTGTCTAACCGAGACTTGCGATTTACGAATTAGCCTCTTCAACCAATTTCAAATCACCGGCAACAGTTTTTTCTCTTTCTGTCTTCAGCTCGTAACTTATCTTTGCACCTTCCTGCAAAGTATACATACCGGCAGCCTTAACAGCGGTAATATGAACAAATACATCATTTCCGCCTTCATCCGGAGTAATAAAACCATAACCTTTTTTCTTGTTAAACCATTTAACTGTTCCTGTTGCCATCTCGAATATCCTCACATAAAACAGGTTAATACAAAGGCCTCAACGCCTCATGATTTTCATCATGGCACTAACTTTAATACACTATTTTGAGCTTGGCAAGACATATTTACAAACATTCTTAAAAATTAACAAACTACTTTGCGCATAAAAACACTTCACAAAAATAAAAAATATGTTATACATAAAGCCTCACAGGCTCGCACCAATGGGGGTGTGGGTCTTTCATTACGTTATGAAGAAAAGGAATAAACATTATGACACTAAAAAAATTACGCCAAGACAACTATCCCGAATGGTATCAAGCCGTAGTATCAGAATCTGACATGGCCGAAAACTCATCATCTCCCGGCTGCATGGTCATAAAACCTTGGGGCTATGGCATCTGGGAGCGCATCCGCGATGTATTTGATGAAAAGATTAAATCTACCGACCATGAAAACTGCTATTTTCCAATGTTTATTCCGCTTTCTTTCTTCCAAAAAGAAGCTGAGCATGTTGAGGGATTTGCCAAAGAAATGGCGGTTGTAACTCACTCGCGCCTTACCATGGAAGACGGCAAACTTACCCCTTCCTCCAAACTGGAAGAACCTTTAATTGTCCGCCCGACATCCGAGGCCATTATTGCCGATTCTTTTTCCAAATGGGTCAAATCCTATCGTGACTTACCGGTACTGGTAAACCAATGGGCTAATGTGGTAAGATGGGAGATGCGCCCTCGCCTGTTTTTGCGCACTCGCGAATTTTTGTGGCAAGAAGGGCATACGGCTCACGCCTCAGCCGAGGAGGCTTTGGAGGAAACCACCACCATGCTCGAAGCCTATAAAGAGCTTTGCGAACAAACTTTGGCCATGCCGGTAATCTGCGGCCGCAAACCTGAATACGACAAATTTCCCGGTGCCGTAGACACCTATTGTGTTGAGGCCATGATGCAAGACGGCAAAGCCCTGCAAGCCGGAACCTCGCATTTCTTGGGCCAAAATTTTGCCAAAGCGGCCAATATTTCGTTTGTCAACAAAAACAATCAACAAGAATTTGCTTATACCACTTCTTGGGGCGTATCAACTCGCTTAATCGGCGGCTTGATTATGACCCATGCCGATGACGAAGGTATGGTAACTCCACCCAAGATTGCGCCTTATCAAATTGTGATTATTCCGGTAATTAAAAATGCCGATGATACCGATGCGGTTATGGCCTATATCAAGAGCCTGCAAGCAGATTTAATGAAGCAAACTCCTTTTGGCGAAAAAATCCGCATTAAACTTGACAAACGCGATAAACCCTCTGTCGATAAATTCTGGGAATGGACCAAAAAAGGCGCTCCGATAATCCTAGAGATTGGCAAACGGGATGTCGATGGCAATAACCTGATGTTAAAACAACGTATCTATATCAATACGCCTCAAGGCAAACAAGTCATCGCCAAATCAGATTTTGCTGCCCAAGCAACTAAATATCTTGAAAATATTCAAAACCAGATGTTTGTAAGAGCCAAAAAGCGCTTGGATGACAATATCCGCACCGATATTACCACCAAACAAGCTTTTGCCGACTATTTTGCCAATGCCAACGAATGGATTGAAGACGGCAAAAAGGGCAAAGTTGCTTTTGTTCGCGGCAAATGGTGCGGTGATCCGGAAACAGAAGAAATCTTAAAACAGATGAAAATTACCATCCGTTGCTTACCGTTTGACCAAACCGAAACTCAAGGCGAGTGTCTTTTAACCGGCAAACCTGCAACCATGGATGTCATCTACGCCAGATGCTACTAAACTCTAAAGCACCGAAATCATCGGGGCTTAAATTTAATCATGAAAAAGTAACCCACCGGCTTAGCCGGTGGTTCTTCACAAACGGGTGTAACCCTAACGGTGCCAGCGAACGCCTTAAGGGCGTATGACGGTCTGACGGGGCGATGGTTACTTGCCACCCGTAAACGGGTCAAGATCCATAGT
>CASDRW010000022.1 GCA_949283275.1 uncultured Pseudomonadota bacterium | reverse complement strand
TTCTTCGCCGTTTTTTCCTCTGGATGCGGCTTCATAATTTGCTTTACAATGAAAAAATTTATCACTGGGATCTAATTTTTTTCTGAGCATTGCACTATAGTTGCGAGCAAAATCAATTACCGGAGCTGCCGGGCCAAAATAATTTGGCCAATCTGGAATTTTATAATTTTCAACATATTTATCAAGTTCTTGTGCTGTCTTTTTTCCGTATTCTTCATTGTTATTAGTATTGGCGACGGAATTTATGTCCTTACCCAACTCGGCAGAAAGACGGTTTAGCTCGTCTAGATCAAAACGTGTTTGAAGCTCGTCTCTTAAACTCATATTGCTATAGTCTATCGCCTCCGGTGATTGATATTTTGATTGCAACTCTCTCAAGCGCCTTTCATTACCTGCCCTTTTGAGTTCATCCAGCTTTTGCTGGAATAATGTCTTGTTGATGCTCATTCCTTTCTAAAAATTATGTTGGTTAAATATATAGTCCATTTTTAGAAATAGAACATTTTTTGAACTTTGTCAATATTAGCAAAGGCTTATTAACAACTTTATTTTTATAAAACACCATTAAATAAACCTATGGTTGTTTGGTGCCAAAAAAAGCGGGCTCTTATCTTATGTATGGGAGGATTGATTTTTATTTTATGGCGGTTGCTTGCATAATCTCGGCTTGGTGCTCAGATACAAAATCTATTCCGTATAAACTTATCAGGATACAGGCCAACACATAAAAATATGGATATCTTAACAGCGGGCAGTGCAACTCAGCATTCCTATTGGCCGATGTCTTTGAAAATATCATAAATAAAACAAGTAATGTGTATGAATGAAAAATAACCTTTGATATCGTATCTAAAACACCATAATCATCCAGTTTAAACGGCTCTAGTATTGTGGTAAAAAAGAAACAGAGAGTTACAAATATTATTATCAATGTTCCTTTGTAGTTGATATCTCGGCATCGCTTTTGAAATGCTATCAGCATTATATAGCCGTAGATAATATTGCGCAGTGTCAGCGACAAATCAAACTTCTCTAAAATATCAGTAGTTATAAACGCTATTGCATTAGCCGAGAAAAATTGAGAGCCGTCTATAAAACCTTTGAATGAGAGAAAATAGCGCAACGAAAGTTCTTTGGCGCGATTTAACAGAGCTTGTTTGCTTGTGTCTGACATTGGTGTTTCCTTTATTGTCTGAGGCAGATATCTTTAATATCTGCCTCATATTTATCTACTAAATTATTTTGTTCTTTTCAACCAATTTGTTATGCCATATTGGTCGAATTTATCTGAAAAAAATTGCTTGCTGACATTACGTCACATATATTCAAGCATATCTAATAAGGCTATCAACCATGGAGATAATAAAATCAGTTTGGCTAATCTGGGATAATTGCGCATATTACTTAATGCCAGCAAAAAAATTAAAACTGAAAACTGAAGATCTATTTTTACTCCCTCAAGATAAAGCTCTTGATTCTGATAATTCCATGCACTCATCGTTGCTTGTGCACCCCAAATCGGATCGTCTTTCGCTGGAGGATAAAAATATGTTTCCAATAATATCAGAGGCTCCAACATATAAAACGCAACATACCACCTAAAAGGTTTGATAAATGTTTGAATTGCTTGCAGCTTATCGCCTAACTTAATCTTACTCATTACCATTTCTCCTTGGTATATTTTACGTAAATCGGAACACTATCTTGGCAATTATCTAGATATTTGCTTAATTTACCTGTTTGCCATGGTATGTCAATACATCCGGCAGAACCTTTTTCAATACCTCCATGAATTGAAAATCCGTCTCGTCCATAAGTATTTGTACTATTATCAGGTGTAAGCCAAACTCTTCTTAGTCCCCAAGCAGGGATAGAACCCCGCCAATTTCCCTGTTTTATAATACCTGCAACGGCATTTATCGGATCAATTGTTTGTCTCTGGTTCTGTGATGCATAATATGTGCCTTCAGGTATGGGGCCTAAATCTTTTACTGATTGATATTTTTTAGCCTGATAATTTGGATTTCCTGACATTGCATCCAATGTATGTTGATAGCTGGAATTTCCTCCATTAAGTTCTAAGTTTTGACCATCAAATGTCATATAACAATTTGTATTATCATTGCTAGGCCTTGATAGTGGTTGGGAAAAGCTGTTCTGACTATCTAAAGCATCACTTGACAACCTATCAGCCAATGTATTGGTAGAATTTGAGCTGATATTGGCATCGGAATTTACATCCTTACCCAACTCGGCAGAAAGACGGTTTAGCTCGTCTAGATCAAAACGTGTTTGAAGCTCGTCTCTTAAACTCATATTGCTATAGTCTATCGCCTCTGGTGATTGATATTTTGATTGCAACTCCTTAAAGCGCCTTTCATTACCTGCCCTTTTGAGTTCATCCAGCTTTTGCTGGAATAATGTCTTGTTTATACTCATTCCTTGATATTTCCTTTCTAAAAATGATATTGATTAAACATGTAGTCCATTTTTAGGGATAGAACATTTTTTGAACTTTGTCAATATTAGCAATAACTTATCAACAACTTTATTTTTATAAAATACTTTTAACTAAACCTATGGTTGTTCGTCTCGTCCTAAAAAAGCGGGCTCTTATCAAGCCCGCTCGGTGTCTCACAAAACATCTCAACTTTATTATAATTATTCGCCTTTGCTCTCTTCTTCCTGCGATTTGGCAGTTGCTGTCAAATCGTCGGCAATACGGGCAGAACGTCCACGCAATGCACGCAAGAAATACAATTTGGCACGACGAACCTTACCAATACGAGATACCTCGATCTTGGCAACGTTTGGTGAATACAGCGGAAATACTCTCTCAACTCCCTCGCCAAACGAAATTTTACGAACGGTAAATGATGAATTTAAGCCGTCGTTTTTGCGAGCAATGCATACACCCTCATAAACCTGTATACGCTCTCTGTCACCCTCTTTTACTTTGGTATGAACTTTAAGTGTATCACCGGGTTTGAAATTGGGAAGATTTTTGCCCTCAAGCAATTTTGCAATCTGCTCTTTTTCAATATTTTCGATAATGTTCATAGTTTTACCCTTTTCCATTATATTTGGTTAGCTTTTTACACCTAATTGTTTTTAGATGCAAGATATTTTTTCCACAGGTCGGGCCTGCGTTGTTTAGTTATTTCTTCTGATTGGAGATGACGCCAATCGGCTATCTTTTGATGATGACCAGATAATAAAATATCCGGTATCAAATGACCTTGCCACTCGGTCGGCCGCGTGTATTGCGGATACTCTAACAAGCCGTCCTCAAAACTCTCTTCCGAGTTTGATTCTTCGTTGCCCAATACTCCGGGCAACAGCCTTATTATTGCATCAAGCATTATCATCGCTGCTTGCTCGCCGCCAGTTAGGATATAATCGCCAATTGATATATCCTCGGCACCATAGGCCTCCAACACCCGCTCGTCTATTCCTTCAAAACGCGAACAGATAATTGTTAGCTCTTCTTCCTTGGCAAGCTCGCGAACTTTGGCCTGAGTTAACGGTGTGCCCCTTGGCGACATATTGATAAGCCTGCCTGTTTGGTAGTTGGCTTGAAGAGCCGCGCCCAAGACATCCGCACGCATTATCATTCCTGCACCGCCACCTGAGGGTGTATCATCAACCGAGCCATGTTTGTCAAAGGCATAGTCCCTGATATTTATCGCCTCAAACGACCATTTGCCCTCATCTAATGCCTTGCCGGTTAAAGACATCCCCAAAAATCCAGGGAAAAGCTCAGGAAATATGGTTAATATCTTAACCTTCATTGCCCTCTGCCTCGTCTTCAACAAAATGCATCATCTCAACAATAATATAACCATCTTTGATATTTATGACCGGAACAAAGCTCTTCGTAAAAGGAACCATCTCCAAAGAACCGTCTGCCATCTTAATCTCCAAAATATCACCGGCACCAAAGTTATAAAGCGCGTTAACCCGACCTAAAACTTCGCCCGAAGAATTTTTGGCCTCAAGCCCAATCAAATCAGTATGATAAAATTCTTCGTCTTTGAGCGGCGGAAGTAAGTCGCGTTTGACATATAAACCAGTGCCAATCAAAGTCTCGGCCGTGGTTCTGTCTTCAACGCCTTTTATCTTGCAGCGCAACAGCTCTTTAGAATGACCGACAATCTTTATATCAAAGCTTTTGTCGCCTTTGTCATTGCTTAAAAGACCATAGTGGGTCAGGTTCTTCTCATCCTCTGAGAAGCTTTTGACCTTTACCTCGCCTCTTATGCCATGTACTCCGACAATGGCGCCCAAACAAACTTTGTCTTCTGTCATAACCTATCAAAAACCTTTAATAACTAATAAATTATTCGGCAGGAGCTTCTTCTGAGGCAGGAGCTTCAGCTTCGGCTTGAGCAGCCTGAGCTTGAGCCTCAGCCTCGGCTTTGGCGGCCTCGGCAGCCTCTGCGGCAGCTTTTGCCTTCTCTTCTTTTTCTTTGATACGCTCTAAGGCCTTGGCTTTAGGAGCTGATTTCTTTGGCTGATCGCGCAAAACAGGAGCTTTTACCAAACCCAAAGCTGACAACATTTTAGCCATTCTTTCGGTCGGCTCGGCACCGTTTGACAACCAATATTTTACTCTCTCTTCATTGATGACAAATCTGTCGGCGTGATCCTTGGGAAGCATCGGATTGTAAGAACCCAATCTCTCAATAAATCTACCGTCACGAGGAGCGCGCTGATCGGCTGCAACTACCTTGTAAAACGGACGTTTTTTCGAACCACCGCGAGACAGTCTGATACGTACTGACATTTGTTTTCCTTTCTTTTTAATTAACCTTTGGCAAAAGGCCTTAAAAAGGCATCTTGCCGCCCATTCCTCCAAATGGCATGCCGCCAAACGGAGATTTTTTTAATAAAGACGAACCAAGCAGTTTCGATATACCACCTAGTTTGCCCATTTGCTTCATCATGGCAGACATCTGCTCATAGGATTTGAGCAGCTTGTTTACCTCGTGAACCTCTACTCCGGCTCCTTTGGCAATTCTTTTCTTGCGCGAAGCCTTGATTATGTCCGGGTTTCTTCTTTCTTTGATGGTCATTGAAAGAATTATCGCCTCTTGCTTTTTTATAAGCTTGTCGCCACCAGCGGCTTCTATCTGAGACGAAAATTTGGATAACCCCGGCAACATTCCCATTATGCCGCCAAGCGAGCCAATCTTTTGAATCTGCTTTAACTGCGAAAGCATATCCTCCAAATTGAACGCGCCTTTCATCATCTTTTGGGCCAGCTTTTCGGCGTCTTCTTTATCAACATTATCCATCGCTTTTTCCACCAGCGAGACAACATCGCCTTGACCCAAAATACGCCCAGCCAGCCTGTCGGCATGAAACTCTTCTATCTCATCTAATTTTTCACCAAGGCCCAAAAACTTTATCGGCACACCCGATACCATCTTCATCGACAAAGCGGCACCTGCTCTTGAAGAACCGTCAATCCTTGTCAAAACAAGCCCCGTGATGCCAATCTGCTCATTAAATTCACGGGCGACATTGCAGGCATCTTGGCCGATCATGGCATCGGCAACCAACAATACTTCCGTCGGATTGGCTATCTTTTTGACCTCTTTGACCTCGTCCATCAAAACCTGGTCAATGTGCAAACGACCGGCCGTATCCAAAATGATTACATCAAAACCGCCCTTCTTGGCAAACTCTATCGCCCGTTTGGTGGTTGAAGCCGGCTTCTCGCCTTTGACAATCGGCAAAGAATAACCGCCGATTTGGCTTGCCAACTGCGCTAACTGCTCTTGCGCCGCCGGACGATAAATGTCTAATGAGGCAAGCAAAACTTTCTTCCTGTTTTTTGATGCCAGCCTCTTGGCCAACTTGGCCGAGGTTGTCGTTTTGCCGGAGCCTTGCAGACCAACCATCAAGACACAAACCGGGGCCGGAGCGTTGAGGTTGAGAGCTTCATCCTCGGAGCTTAGGAGTTTTAGCAACTCGTCATGGACAATTTTGACGACCATTTGCCCAGGTTGAATCGAGCGAACAACCTTCTCGCCCAAGGCCTGTTCTTTGACATGGGCAATAAAATCTTTGACCACCGGAAGCGAAACATCAGCCTCCAGCAAGGCAACCCTTATCTCGCGCATGGCGGTATTAATATCATCTTCTGACAAAACACCGCGCGAGGTGATTTTGTTGAAAATGCCGGTTAATTTATCGCTCAATGCCTCAAACATTTATTACCAAACCTTTTTATATATACTATTGCACGCCAGTGTGCGAACCCTCGCTGACTGGCGGCACTCCGTAGAGTGTGTTGAATTTTCAGACCTTTTAATTAGAAAATCTGCTTGGGTTATAAACAAATTTTTGTGGCTTGTCAAGCTTAAAAATCGTTCTTTTATGATTATCTTTAGACCCAAACAATATTTAATCGGGAGATTTGAGATATGAAGACGGTAATTATCGGCGGCGGAGGATCGGGAATGGCGGCGGCAACCCATTTGCGCCGGCAAGACGAAAATATGGAAATCGTCGTACTTGAAAAATCTGACGAATTTGCCGTTGCGGTTTGCGGGCTTCCTTATATGTTGGAGGGAAAAATTAAAGACAAAGATGAGCTTATCGGCGCAACGATTGAGCAAATGAGGCGAATTTTTAAGATTGATATCAGGCTTAATACCGAGGTTTTGAGCATTGAACCAAAGGCACGAAAAATTTTGTTAAAATCAGAAAAAATTGATTATGACAAACTGATAATCGCCACCGGAGGACTGCAACTGAGGCCTGATATACCGGGAATTTTGGCTGACAACATCTTTACTTTGCACAATCTTTATTCTACCCAACGGATAATTGATTATTTTTGGGGGCTTAATGCCAGAAACGTCGTTATTTTGGGCGGCAACGAAATCGGCCTCAGAGCGGCCGAGGCCTTGGCTCAAAACAGCGGCAAAGTTACCATTGTGGACAAGGCAACCCACATCTTAAGCGGACTTGATTATGATTTTGCCGATTTTGTTAAACAAAAACTTGAAAAATCAGGTCTCAACATCCTGACCAACACCACAATCAAGGAATTTTTGCCTGATAAAGCCCTGCTTGGTAACGGCTCCAAACTAAAATATGATTTGGCAATCATAGCAGCAGGCAGCAAGGCCGGTGTCAAACTGCCGATTATGGCTGATATTGAGATTGGCACAAGCGGCGGAATTGTCGTTAATCAACACATGGAAACATCGGTTGAAAATATTTTGGCCTGCGGCGACGGTATTGAGCTGCTTGATTTGATTACGCAAACACCAAAGCGCATTGGCGATGCCGCAACCGCCATACGTAGCGCCAAAGTGGCTGCCGATAACGCTATTGGCATAAAAAGCCAGATTGATTTTGCAATAAGAAACAATATTATAAAAGTGTTTGATCTTTTTATCGGAATGACCGGATGCAACGAAACCGAACTTAGAGGGGCCGGCATTCCCTACCACAAACTATATTTCTCGCAAGAAAACGGCGAGAATTATCTTGCATCGTCAAAACATATGTTTATGAAGCTTTTGTTTGGACTTGACGGAGCTATATTGGGATTGCAGGCTTGCGGCAAAACAGGAATTGATACCAGGCTTAATATTGTGGCGGCGCTGATAGCTCAAAAAGCCAAAGTTCATGATATGGCCGAAGTTCATATCGCTTATTTTCCGGAACTGACTAGGGCCAAAGATGCCATCAACAACATGGGTACCATGGCCGAGGAAATAAATTTTGATCACCTCAAAATGGCGGATGATGACAACATTAAAGAAGACGATGTTTGGCTTAATGTCGGAAACGGCAAACAACCATCCGGTTTTAAGCCAAAATTGGCAATTAATATTCCGCTGGCGGCTTTACGAGAAAACCTAGTCTCTTTGCCCAAAAACAAAAAAATAATTATCTCGGGCAACGGCGGATATGATGCTTATTTGGCCTATTGTATTTTGTCGCAACGAGGGTTTGATAATGCTTTTTTGTTGAACTCGACAGCGGCTTGGCAATAAATTATTTTAAATTATAAAAAAAATGCTTGCAAGTTATGAAATTTTAGATTATCAAGGTGATGTCTTTGCAAGGTCCCATCGTCTAGTGGCCTAGGACATCGCCCTCTCACGGCGGTAACGCGAGTTCGAGTCTCGCTGGGATCACCAATTAAAAAGTGCCTTAACGGCACTTTTTTTGTTGATCTTAGCGAGACTACTCAATTCCGACTATTGCCTTTGCCTCGCTGAGCTAAAGCTTGCTTGCAAAGCCAAGTCTCATTGCTTGGCTTATAAAAAACACCGGAGCAGCGGTGTTTTTTATTGCGCAGCACTGGGATCACCAATTCAAACGGCAGTCGGTAAAACGGCTACTGTTTGCGCCGCTACGGAAACAAGTTTCCTACTTGCGCGACCAACTAACCTTTGCTGCGGCTAAAGCCTAGCAAAGCTAAGAGAAGGTTCTTTTATTTCCAAGGCTTTTAGCAAGTTCGGATGTTTCTTTTTCAAAAATCGTCACTTTTTCAATTTGTCCGAACTTTTTATTGAGTTTTTATAATTAATTTCTTAGAATGAATAATATAGACTTAGCTTATTGGATTGTTTATGAAAAAATTAGTCTTTTTACATGGAGCAGGCGCAGATTGTTATGCTTATCATAATTTGATGAGCGAAATTGCACAATGCTTTAATGCAGAATTAATTACTTTTAATGCTCCATTTTTACACCCAACCAAGCAAGATAAATTTGTTTGGTTTAATAAAATTGAGCAAAAAGGGCGAAGAGATGCTGTTTGCGAAGAATATTTTACCTCAGTGGAATATGTCAAAAATAAACTTCAAAAATTAAATACTGATTTGAGTGAGATTATTTTGATTGGACATTCGCAAGGTGGCGGAATGGCTGTTCAGGTCGGTTTGGAATTAGATTTGGGGGCGGTAATTGCAATGAGTGCTGATTTGCCATATAATATCGCTTATGAAAATAATTCTAAAACACCTATTTATTGGTTTGAGGCTGGTCAGGATGGCTATATTGATGAGAATAGAAAAGCTTCTTACAAGTTGTTACGGCAAATTAATGCGAATTTGCATTATCAAATTTTGCCAACCAGCACCCATAATGAATTTAAAAATGAATTATTCTCGGCAATAAAAGATTGTTTTAAGATTGGTGTTTATGGCGATAGCAAGGCCAAGATGTATCTCATTTGTGGTTTTTTGGGTGCAGGAAAAACAACTTTTTCAAAAAAATTAGCAATAGAAAAGCAGGCAATTCACCTCAATCCAGATGAATCTTGCTGTAAATTTTTTTCTAAACAAGAGTATGAAAGTAATTGGGAAGAATGTTTTGCAAAGACCATGAATATCTTGTGGGATGAAGCAACAAAAGCTATCAAATCCGGTACAGACGTTATTTTTGATGTGGGATTTTGGAGCAAGGCAAGTCGAGACGAGGCGCGACAAAAGGCTCGGGATATTGGCGCTGAACCTGTTGTCTATTATCTCTATGCTCCTGATGAAGAATTAAAACGTCGTATCTGTCAAAGAAAAGGTCGTATTGCTCTAAATAATATAAAAAATTTTCAGACAATCAAAAAATTGTTTGAAGAGCCAAGTGATTGGGAAGATTTTGTTAAAATTAATAACTTCTAAGTTAAGCTCGTGAATTGTGAATTAAACATCACCAATTAAAAACGCCCTTTCTTAAAGGGCGCTTTTTTTGTTGATCTTAGCGAGACTACTCAATTCCGACTATTGCCTTTGCCTCGCTAAAGCTAAAGCTAGCTTACAAAGTCAAGTCTCATTGCTTGGCTTATAAAAAACACCGGAGCAACGGTGTTTTTTATTGCGCAGCACTGGGATCACCATTTCAAACGGCAGGTATAAAAACCGCCGTTTTTCTTTTATAAATCAAGCACTTAACCGAGTTCGAATGTTGTAAATTTGAAAATGTCATTTTGGGAAGATTTTACGAACGTGTTAGTCTGAAATTTTTTATTTTCCAAAGAGTTGTTCTGATTTAAAATTGAAATCCCCTAATTTTAAAAATTAGAGGATTTACGATACATGATTGCTTTGGGAAATAAGTAAGGAATGAAGTATTTTCTAACTTTATAAGTGTAGATATTATCATTGCTGGGTATAAAAAGCCGGGAACTCGGATAATAATATCCGTCCATTATATATGTTTCTCCCACGTTTGTTTGTGGTGGCGCAATAATGGTGGCTTTATAGGATACGCCATTTATCAATACTTCTCCTAAAAAACACAATTCGGCAACACTGTCATCAAGTTGAAAAAAACTGTAACGTTTCCGAAAGCTGA
>CASDRW010000021.1 GCA_949283275.1 uncultured Pseudomonadota bacterium | reverse complement strand
CGCCTCAATAATCACCACCGACGGCGTGGATATATTTTCTTATGGGAGGACATTTGATATCCCTTATGATGAAAATATGCGCGAAAGCCTGCGCCATATGCAAAAAAACTTTGTAACCATGAATGATGACGAAAAATTGAGAATCGAAAACGCATTGACCGAGTTTCATATTGCCGCCGCGCGTGAGATTATGTTTGATGTGGAGGGAATTAATCTCATCGGGTTTGGCGGGCATGTCATCTGCCACAAACCAAAAGAACATATTTTATACCAAATCGGCGATGGGCAAAAGATGGCCGATGCGCTTCAAGTAAAGGTGGTCAGCAAATTCAGAGATGCCGATATTTTGGCCGGCGGACAAGGCGCACCGTTGGCGGCAATCTATCACGGGGCTTTGGCGCAAAAAATGGAAAAACCGATTGTGTTTGTTGATATCGGCGGTATCAGCTCGCTTACCTGGATTGGGCAAAACGGCGAGATGATTGCTTTTGATGCGGGCCCAGGTAATGCGGCAATCAATTGGTGGGTTAACAAACACGGCGGTATGCATATGGACTATAACGGCAAGCTTGCCATCTGCGGCAAAGTTAATGATGATGTGCTAAACAGCATGCTCAAACACAAGTTTTTTAAAATTCAACCGCCCAAAGCTGCCGACAACACCACTTTTGACGACAAACTGGAACATCTGGAAGGGCTGAGCCTTGAAGACGGTGCGGCAACCGTAACCGCCTTGGTGGCAGAATCTATCATCAGGGCAATTGATGACTTTGTGCCGATTTTGCCCAAAAAAGTTATTATCTGCGGCGGAGGCGCCAAAAACCCAACCATGATGCGCTTTTTGCGCCAGCGCACCAAAACTTTGCAAATTGAAACCGCGGCCGAGTGCGAAATGGACGCCATGGCCATTGAGGCGCAGGCTTTTGGCTATTTGGCAGTAAGACGCATGCACCAGATGCCAACCTCGTATCCGTTTACCACGGGAGCGTTGGTTGAGGTTATCGGCGGCGAAGTGTTTGAGCCCAAAAAAATCGGGGACTAGCAACCCCGATTTTTTATTGGTTTCTTATTTTATATCGGTTAGCTGAAACTCCAGCTTTTTGCCATAGAACTTGATAAGGCGAAGGTAGTGGCGGGCGGATAGTGGAGCACCCTTTTCCATAAGTGAAATCATATTCATCGATAATGGCGATTGTAAGGCTACGTCTTGGAGGCTCAAGCCCCTTTCTTTGCGTAAATTTACCAGTTGCGGCGCAAGCTCTTGGCGCATGATTTGTTTTAGGTTCATCAGTTTTAACTCCTTATTTGTTAGTAAAACAAAACCGCCGTTGTCTAAAAAACAAAGGCGGGGAGTTCGAAACTGTTACAAGTACCAGTCTGGGTTATTCGTGCATAAGCCTTATTTCCCCAGCTCCCCAATAAAGGAGTTGGTATTTTCTTGTATGGAGTTTCGACACTCCACCAAGGCAACTCGCCTTGGCAATATAGAACTTAGCTTAGATTATATGTTTTGGCAAGCAAATTTTCTTCACCAATCTTCCCAAAGTACTCTTTAGCTTAAAAGCTCAAAGCGTTGGAGTTTAAACAAATTTTATATAATTTTTATTTTTGAGTTTGCTTGCAGGCAGCTGGATATTGCCAGTTGCCTTCAAGATGGCCGCATTCTTCCAAGCTGAAATGAAAGTCGCAGGTCTTATCGTCCAAATTCCAAGCTCCTTGGTATTTTTCACACATGATAAATAATTCCTTTTTGCGTTTTTTTCTGCATTCCT
>CASDRW010000020.1 GCA_949283275.1 uncultured Pseudomonadota bacterium | reverse complement strand
TTTGGAGCCCTCTTTTTTAATTTCTATAACACGATTATATCCGCTGTCTGTTATCTGTACCGACTCGGTTTGATTGAGGAAAATACTATCAATCTCCCCCTCAATCCGTAAATCATCTTCCAACTTATAAATCTTGCCGTCAAGTGAGTTTTTATAATCATGACCACTCAAGCCTTTAATTTTAACATTATCAACCGAGCTGACGTTAAAATAAGCGTGCAAAGCCTCACTGAAAATAAAATCTGTTTGTCCGGTATTGACGGTTTCCAGCGCATATTCCAACTTGTCGGTAACTTTTACCTTTAATTTAAGTTCCAAGTTCAAGTTATATTTAGCCTCAATCGGCAAAGCGAGCTCCGCCTCGATCTTGTCCTCATCAACTTGTGCTTTTTGCAGCTCCCATTTTATCAATCGGGCAAACCCATGTCGGGGCAGGTGATTGTTTAACACCTCTTCGGCAAACCTTGGCCAACAAACCGGCACTCCGCCTCTGATTGCCTGAACATTATCAAACTTGTTTAAATCCCCCAGCCAAAAGACATCATGCTCCGCTCCCTTTGGGTGATAGGACAAAACATTGCCGCCAAAAAGCGCTATTTTGCACTCGGCCATTTTGTTTTGCAACGTAATCACACCATTGTTATTTGCCATCATCAAAAACCTTCCGTCTTCAAATTAGTTTTGTTTTAGCCTAGCATAGCATCCCCAAAACATCAATATTGATTTTTTTTCTTAAGTATGTTATGCTTCCATTACATTGGCTTGCGATGCCACGAACCTGCGTTCTAAGGAGCTTTTGCTCCGCGACGGATATTATTATCTGGAAAAAGAACATGTGGAGATCGGTCCTGTTGTTATGGATTTTCTGTTTTATTCTAAACAACTCTGATTATTTAAAAAATGCCAATTTGAATTTTCAAATTGGCATTTTTTAATGGTTACAAATTTTTCTAGAATTTGTTGCATCAAAGGCATTATCTGTAATCATATCTTGGTTAGTAGACAAAATTATGATAATATTTTATCTATTAGGAGAAACAATATATATTCGCAACAAGACTTTAACCAAGAAGTTTTTACTTCAATAAAGAAAAAGATTGGCCGTCAGCCGACTGATGAAGAATGCAAAGCCGTCGCCCATCATATGGAATACAATATTTGGGCAGACAAAAATTTTGCCAACAACGGTTATCTGACAATTAACAGACACGAGCTCCGTAAACGAATTATTTGGCAGATAAAGCAAAATCTGCACTCAAACGATATCCCGAGATACGCCGCCCAATACCAAAAATATAAAGAACTCCAAAAATATTGTTTATTAACCCAACCGGAAAAGAATGATATTGTCAATATTGCAACCGGCCGAGATTTGGCTCAATATTCATCAAGCGAGCAAATCAAATATTTATCACCGTTGTTGGAAAAGTTTCGCGCCGCCAAACCGCCTCAAAACTTCCAAGACCGAAGCAATAACTTATCTTTATAGTAACTTCAAGTTAAATTGATTTAAAAAACTAAAAGCATCGCTCAGTTTCCCTGAGAGATGCTCTTTTTTTTGCCGAAGAGTTATATTTTTTGCCCGTCGCGTTCTTCTTTGGCGGCAAATTCCTCGCATTCTCTTATAAACGAGGTCTTGTCGCCATAATTTTTACCGACATAAGCCTTGCAAAAATGCGACAATATGGCAATTGCCGTCTCATCTTTTGCCGGCTTGGCAAAATCATTAATGTCTTCACCAATGTTTTCATCAATTCCGGCAAGAACCGTATCTTTAACCGGCATGAGCAATGTGGCAATCTCTTTTGCCATCTGGCAATAGACAATCATTAAATTGCCAAAACTGTAAATTCCGGGCTGTAGCTTCTCTTGCAAGAGATCATCCCAATACTTATCAGTGTCGGCGTATACATAAGCCACAAGGCTCATTGCTTTTCTGGACAGCTGTTCTTTTCCGTCATACAGTAGAGAACGCTGCATTAATTGCAAAATTTTCTCTTTTTTGTTCATAATAGTAATTTTAGAGTTAATAATTTTTATTTTGCGGCGATTATACACCAAAATTTTTAGTTGGCAACACAAATTTATTTTTCTTGTCTTGCGGTTTTGACAATAAAAAGCACCCAAGGCTGATAGGCCGTGAGTGCTTTTCATCAAGGTTAAGACCTGTAAAGTTATCTAATCACCAAAGCATTTCCGGTGTTTTTTTCTCCGGTGTAACCCAAAGACCATTTATCGGGCCTGGCAAAAAACGCTGGCTTTTCCCGTCAATAAAAAGTATTATACTTTCATCATCACATCGACAAATATGATTTTTGCCGTCGATAATGGCAAAATATTCCCGCCTTTTATCAACATCACTCAGAAGAACAACGTCTTTGCCGGATTCATCGCTTGCAAGTTTGTAACTTTTGCAATGAATGGATATCGATTCTTGGGTAACAATAAAGCTATTTTGAGTTCCGTGGCGAATAAAGACATGAGGTAAAAGCTTTTCTCCCAGCAAAACATCGTTATCTTCTTTTGGCATATAGCGATACCACACCCCGCTTTTTAAGTAGCAGAACTCATCTTTCTCAAAATCATATTCAAAATCTATGGCTTCATTTGCCCGATCGAACAGGTAAACACAATTGTTTGCTTCAAGAAAGAAATAACTGCTACCGTTTTTATAAGTCAAAGCATAAAAATATTTAATGTTTTTGCCGGGTATTTGATATAGGCTAACCTTTAGAGTATCCGGAAGATAATCCGTAAACTGAGACAACGACAAAACCACAAAGCGAAATCCCTTGTTATTTGCATTTGCGAGACAGCGATTAGAAATCTCAACTTTATAACCAACTTTCTTCATAATACTAATTTTAATTGTAGAACATCATAATTTTATTTGTTGTCTATTTATAAACTGTTTGCTATATTCTGCAAGGAATTTTTCAGATACTTGTTTATTGTTTTGTCAAGGAATGATGATTATTTTTTTAATTCAATCCTTAAGGAATGACGATGTATATATTAATAGCTTTTTTATCGCCGCTTCTGCATGCTCTGTCTTGTATTATCGATGCGCATTTTTCCAATGATGTTTTCAAAAAAACATCAACGCTTATTTTTTATGCCAATATTTCCAACATCATAATTATTCCGTTTCTTTTTATTTTTGGCACACCAAGCGTCCCGTCATTTGCGGTTTTTGTTATTTTGTTCATAGTGGCGTTTATAGATGTTTTTTACCAACTTCCTTATTATATGGCTCTGCGCAATATAGATACGTCAATAATTGTGGCTCTGTTTTCGTTGGGCAAAATAACAGTTCCGGTTTTGGCCTTTTTTATTGTCGGCGAAAAACTGAGTTTGGTGCAATATAGCGGTTTTGGATTGATTTTGTTGTCAAGTTTTGTGTTAAATTTTGATATCAAGAAGTTCAAACTTAATATAGCGTTTTTTCTGATGTTGTTGGTTTCGATTGTCTTGTCCTTGTCATCTGTTTTGCAAAAATATACTCTGTTTGATATAGATTTTGTAACATTGATATTTTGGATGACAATTCTTTCATCAATCATCAACCTGAGTTTTTTGGTCTTTCCAATAAGCCGACATGATATAATTGCCGCGTTTCCCAAATATGTAGGGCGGTTTAGGTTGTTTATTGCCAACGAGCTTTTAAGTCAGGGCGGAAGTTTAGCCATTATTGTTGCGCTTTCACACCTTCCGGTATTGGTTACGCAGTCAATCTCGGCCTCGCAAAGTATATTTACGCTTTTGTTTGGGGTTGCCCTCTACAAACTATTCGGACACCGCTTTAAAGAAAACCTCAACCCGCAAGAGGTAACCAAAAAGCTGATATCATTTGTTGTCATTATAATCGGTATATGTCTAGTTTTGATTTAGGGCATTAAGCTTTAAGAAATTAGCATTCTCGCCTGATTTCAAAAGCTCGATACCGATGTTGTCAAAAATCTCACACATATCCTTAAACGGCATCAGATTATACATCTCATCTTGCCAGATGATCTCGTCTGCCGGAGTGTTGGTTTGACTTGCTATAATCGAGACTATCCAAAATTTGCGCAAATCATTAAGCTCGACATAAACGGCCCTTTCGGCATCAGCCCTGATTTCCGGAGTTATTTCTGTTTTTTCTATCTCATTAATGCTGGTGTCATATTTTGCCAACACTTCATCCAAATTTTTAATATCTTCGGCAAAATAGGTCTTAAAATTGTCGGGATAATTTTTGAGTTGATAGCCTTCTTTTTGGCAAACAGCGGAATAAGCCTTTGTATGCCGATATATAAACCCGACCGAAGCTCCCGCCTTAGACCACTGCGCGAATGACAGACTGTTTTGTGCCTCATACAACGGGATTATCCAGTTTATTAGTATTCCCAAGCCCACAAAAAACATTTCCCACGGATAAAAACGTTTTTCGCGCTCTTTCTTAAATTTTTTGGCATTATACTGGTTGATTTTAAGCTGCAACGGCACCAAACACAGCGGATAAGCAATTGCCAACAATATAATAATGCCCATAATTGTCCAGGCAGATATTGCATCCGAAGCAAACTTTCCGCCCACAAGAACAATTATGATTTGTGCCGCAAACACCAAAAAGCACAAAACACCATATATCGTAAACCATTTTTTAGGTTTGAAGGTTAACTTCATTTTTTGAGCCAGGTTAATAATGGTCAAATTAAAAAACCAAGCTCTTATATAAGGATTGACACTATCATGCGTTGTTTGCTGATAAGCTTTCCAGTTTCTAAAGCCCCAATAGATGGTATAAAGCCCACCGCTCAAAAGTGTAAGAAATATCAGGCGCTTAAGCGAGATTGCAAAATATTCCACCGGCCTTGAGGTATCGGCGTTTTCATGAAGCTCAATAAATTTTTTCTTATATTTTTTATACAACGGATTGGCTACAAATCCGGCAATTAAATGCGCGATTGCAAAAGCCAAAGCAAACGCAATTCCAATTCCTAAGAAAGTAACAAAAGGCAGCATAATGATATAAGGTAACAAAATAAACAGCAAAAAATACCATATCATATCAATATAAAAGAAATAAAACGACGAAAAAATAAACGCCCAGACATTAAAAATGCTGCTGTTTTTGGTGTTGTCTTTCAAATCCTGCTTAAACATTTCTATTTTTTTAGATAGTTCCATATTGCGTTTCCTCGGTTCTAAAATTTGATTTGCTTTTATGATAAACCAGGCAGCTCAAAAATCAATTGTTATTTTACTTTAATATCGGAGTTGACTTTAAGCCAAATCGTTGTAATATCTCTTTCCTTTTTGAATAATTATCAAACTATTAAATTTATATATTATGGACAAAGAAGTTATTGAAATTGCTAAAGATGTATTCAGAGCGACCTATGGTGTTAACCCGAGAGAGTGGGGTTATTCCGAGATTGACATTGACGAAAGACGCAGAGTTTTTATATATGCTGCCTCAGTCAAAATCCTTAAAGTCTATCACCGGCGCCAAACAATATCTAGGTGGTTATTGATATTTTCGCCGCTTTTGCCGATAATACTTGGCATGTGGTTGTTCTTATCAAAAGCATGTTCTGCTTCACCACTAATTATTGTAACTTATGTTTTGTTGTTTTGGGTTGTTTTGTTGTGCTTTATTTTGGGCCTCAAAGCATCCAGGAACACTCAAAAAATAAGATTTCTGAAATATGATATTTAAGGGGAAACTTTTGTTTCCTCTTTTTTTATAAAAAGATAACGGTAATTTTACAATTACCGTTATCAAAATCGTTATAGTCTATTCCAGCGGAAATATGCGGTTATCTTTTATCATCAGACATTTAAATGCCTCGCTGTAAAAGAACTCATTAACCTTCATCTTGGCCAAACCGATATAGCCTAACTTTTCTTTTTCATTAAGAATAAGGGCTTCTTCTTTAGAAACAACCTCCCACGGGCCGAAAAGAAAGATTTTGCGCGGTTTGGGAACTTTCTTGCCGCTGAGATAAATATCCGTCTCACAAACCGAGATACCAATAGCCTTGTTTCTTCTAAAGCTATTAACTGCCAAATCAAAGTCGCAGTAAGAAGTATCGGTAAAAACACCGCCTTTTACCACTTCTCCGAATGTTGTTTTGGTATAAATTTTTACATCCATAAATAATAGTTTTTAATTGTTAGAGATTAATAATCTGAGTTTATATTTGATATATAGAATAAAAAAATAAAACTTGTCAACACCTCAAAACAATGTTTTAATTGCAGGCATATAACGGATAGGGGAGAAAAATAAATGAAAAGATATGTTTTTTTGTTGTTAGCGCTATCTTTTTTTGCCGCCTCGGCCTATGCCGGCAATATTAGATATGGCTACAATCCGCAAGGTGAGTATGTTCCGGTAGAAATAGACGGCAAAAAGGTGGAGTACGGCTACAATCCGCAAGGCGAGTATGTCCCGACCAGGGTTGGTAATGATAGAATAGATTATGGCTACAACCCGCAAGGCGAGTATGTCCCAACCTCCATCGGCAACAAAAAGGTTGAGTACGGCTACAATCCGCAAGGGCAGTATGTCCCGACCAAGGTTGGTAATGATAGAATAGATTATGGCTATAACCCTCAAGGACAGTATGGACCGGCCGCCATCGGCAACAAAAAGATTAATTACGGCTATAATCCGCAAGGCCAGTATGTTCCGACATCAATCGGCCGCTAAAACATAATCAAATAAAAAGGAGGGATAATATACCACCCCTCCTTTTTACGCTAGTCAAACGGCAATTTTATAGGTGTCGGCTTTGTCGGAGCCGCCTGGGCTTTGGCAGCCGGTTTAGCTTTCTTTTTTTCAGGCTCCGGTGCCGGTTTATAATCAGGGAAAAGCTCAGTTAAAATTTCAGAGGCAATTTTATTTCCGACTTTTTTGGCCAAATCTTTTTCAACATTGGCACAAGAACTGAAATTTCCTTCTTTTTTCAAGTTTTCCTCAACGCTGGAAGAAGTGATAACTTCCATGGTCGCAGTTTCCAACAACTTATAAGAAACCAAAATATTAGCCGAGCTGTTGGTATAAGATTCGCCGGTTATAGGAACATTCTGCGTGCTTTTACTGGTGGTAAAATTTTTGATTTCTCCAACCAAAATATAGTCAGCAGGTGCAATTTTCCGTAAACGATTTTTTTCGTCCTCTTTAGTGAGATTACCATATACTAAAGATAACTCGTCAGAATAGGCATCCATATTTTCTCTGTCAACCACATTAAACTTCTTTGATTTTGACAGCTTTTCGGATAAAATGCTGGCTATTTTTCCGACCAAAGAATCTGATGACACATTTTTTCCTACGCAAGAAAACTTTCCCTCAGACTTAAAAGGTACAATAGACAAAGAATATTTTGCCTTCTTAATTAAGTCAGGAGATTCATAATCATCAAATTTTTTAACTTTGGCTTTTATCTTTACATAGTAATAACCATCATCCTTTTTTTCTGAAGATATTACATCATAAGAGCTTATAAATCCTTTATAACTGGCGTTTATTTCTTTTAATTCAGCTGAGGCTTCGGCAGAATATTCGGCAGAAGCCTTTCCCGAATAAGCGGCCGATTTTTCTCCGCCGATAATAGATCCGTCGTTAACATTCAGGCTCTCGTCTATTGACTCAGAAAGCTTCTCTCCCGACTTGACTTCCATTCGTTGCATGGGAGCATCACGCCCGATAATTACGTTGTTAGTCTGTTTAACGGCATTATCAAGAGCATTCATTAAAGCCCATTCATAATCTTTGCCGACGCCCATAGCCATAACATCAACTTCTCTGGCTTTAACCTCAAAACCGGATAACGCTAAGAGCAGTAATAATGATAAAAACAGTTTCTTCATCATACACCTACCAAGTTATGGCATTTTTATCAGCGCGTTTAATGATTGTTTCTTCACCTTCCCACAAGGTCAAACCGGTATCAAGACTTGTTATACTTAAAGCAAAAGTGTACTCAATTCTCTTATCGCCTGAGACGATGAATTCACGTTGTGTAATTTTTCCTGACAAACTTAACTCCGGAGCAATCAAAGCACCTTTTTTTGCTACCGTTGCCTGATTTACTTCTTTTGATTTGCGCAATTGTCTTGATTGCATAACTCTTGCATCTTCTTCCATATTGGTTACGGCAACCTTACCGCTGTTAATTAACTCAATACGAATTTTTTTCGATAGTTGATCAACATCAATTCGCTGCATGGTATTATTGGCAATTCTTGATATAATCAAAACATATCTTCCGCCGCCGGGTTTATTCAAATTACCCGAAGCCAACATTTGAGCAACCATGTTACGAGCCGAGCTTTCAAAATCACGATATTCAAGTCCGGCAGCTCTTTCTGTCGAATCATTCTCAATATCAATCAATTCGGTTTTGGTAGCGCATCCGCTCAATAACATAACAGAGCATAAAGCGGCGCTTACTATATATTTTTTCATTCGTATTCTCCTTTAATCTAATTCAAAATTCCGTCACCTATATTTTTGGTAATCATAACCTTAAATGTCGTCGCCTTGGGACTTGGTGAAACGGCACTCCAATTAAACGGCATATTTTTTACGATTTTGGCGCTTTTCCATGTTGACATAATAGATTTCATCGGCATACCAAATTCATTAAACCAGTCAACTTTATAGTACACGGTTTGATTAGTGGTACCTATTCCCGAAATATTAACTAAAATATGTCCGTCATTTTCTCGGGTAAAATGTCTGGCTTCCAATTGCTGAAGTTTAATCCCAGGATCTACAAAAAATATTTTTGTATCATAATCGGGTTCTGCCGGTGTAGTTGCACAGGCGCCCAACAAAACAACAAAAAACAATGCAAAAAATTTTTTCATTTTTTTCCCCTTATTTCAACTTGGTTACATATACCGCCGGAATGGCATTAATCGTCGGAACTCTGACAAAAACCAAAGCTTGCTTTATATCTTTGTCAATAGAAATTTCCGAAGATATAGCCTTACCGGTATTATCAAATATTTGGATTTTGCGGCTTTTAGGCATGGCAAATCTGGCAATTTGAATATCTTTAGGCAAAGAAGACCACGTTCTGGTTTCAACCGGATTAGACATCGAGCCTATGGCTATTGCCGCTAAGTTGCCCCAACCTTTATTATCATCGCCTATTGCTTGTTGTGCCGCTTCTTGAGCGATCAAGTTAACAGTCATCCAAATAACTGCTTTGGTAACTTCTACCGGATATCTGTTTTTAAATTCCGTTTTCATCACTCTGTCCATATCCACGATGCTTTGGGTTGTTATTGTCTTTTTACCGGCTTTAATTTGGATTTCTGGATAAGCTGAAGCCAAAGGAGCCATCTTAGGCAGAGCCATATGGGCAACTTTAACTTTACCGTTAATCATAAACGGAATTACAAAATGTTGCTTTTCAATCTCGGCAATCAATCCGTTCTCATAAACTACCCAAACAGTAGGGCCGACGCCTCTGTTATTGGCAATATCTTCAGCCATTTTAATATCGGCTTTTACAAATTTGTTCTTAGGAGACATACTTTTAGCACGTCTCAGGTCCAAAATTGCATTTTCGACATCAGCTTTCGAACCATGCAAAGACAAGAACAAACCGCTCATATATGAAGTATAAGGATTGGCAAAGTCGGCATAAGGTTTGAAATCATCAAATTCCGTATATTCCTTGCTCAAAACCTCGGCGGCATTTCCCATATTGACGGCATATTGTTCTTTTGCGGCTTCTTTTTTTAATTTGCCGATTTCTTTTTTATTCTCCTGCACAGCCTCGCTTTGGCTTGCTGCCGCGCGGTTGAATTCTACTTTGGCGTTATCAATATCGCCATGTTGCAATAAAGCCAAAGCTCTATAAGTATTAAGCATTACTTTTTCATAATATTTCGGAGAATATCCGCCGGTTTCTCTTTTGGCAATTGCATCAGATGCAATACCAAACATTGCATCACTTAATACATAGTTTTGACTGTACATAGCGGCTGTTCCGCTGTTCAGTCCGATAAAGAATTTCATCCCGCCCAAATCGCCAAAATCAGAGGGCAAAATTTTGTCCTCTGATTTTTTGGCTGACTGTTCTTCTTTGGGTGCAGTTTCTTGG
>CASDRW010000019.1 GCA_949283275.1 uncultured Pseudomonadota bacterium | reverse complement strand
TACAATTGAGGATTTGTTGGAAGAAATCGTCGGGGATATTGAAGATGAGTATGATCATGAGGAAGATCCGGTTATTTCTAATCAGCAAAACGGTAATATCTTGGCCGACGGAAAAGCCGGACTGGAAGAAATTAAGGAAGTGTGCGGTATTGATTTGTATGAGGGACTAAGCGATGATGAAGCCGATGAAGTGGAAACGCTTAACGGACTTATCTTTCATTTTGTGCAAAGAGTACCGGAAAAAGGCGAGGTGATTAACGGACTGAACGGATTTAAGTTTAGGATTTTGGAAGTTGATCCGTGCCAGATTAAAAAGGTGATCATAATTAAGCCGCAACCGACAGAAAAACAACCGCAAAAATAATGAATTATCTGCTAAAATATGCAAAAACAACGGCTTTTGTTGCCGGAATATTGAGTGTTTGGGCGTTTGCTCCGTGGTATACCATATCGGCCGCAGTATTGGCTTTTGCCGTGCTGATGTGGTTGTTGCTGGAGGCAAAGACAAGGAAAAATTTGTTTTTGACGGCATATGCTTTCGGGTTTGCTCATTTTGCATTTGGGCTTAGCTGGGTGGGAAATGCGCTGCTGATTGAGCCGGAAAAGTTTGGCTGGCTTTATCCGATAGTATTAATTGCGGCCGGAGCTTTTTTGGGCTTGTTTTTTGCGTTGCCCGCTGTGTTGATACCGCAAAGAAGAAAAAATTGGCAAAAATGGTTGTTTTTTTGCGCTATGGTTGTAGTGTTCGAGTGGGTAAGAAGTTTTATCTTTACAGGTTTTCCTTGGAATTTAATCGGATATACTTTGGCTTTTAGCGATGAGATGATACAAATTGCCGCCTGGGGCGGAAGTTATTTGCTGTCTTTGGTGGCACTACTTGTTTATACGATAGGCGGGGTATGGTTTGCTCGGCCGGTGAAAAAAAATTTGCTTTATTGCCTGGCTTTTGTGGGCTTGGTTGTTGGAGGAGTGTGGAGTTTTGGCTATCTGAGAATTAGAAATTTTACGATGGATGAGGGAGATATAGTGGTCAGGATTGTACAACCAAGCATTCCTCAGAAAATGAAATGGGATAGCCAAATTGCCGAGGATAATTTTAGAGATTATTTGGAACTGAGCGGGGCAAATTTTCAAACAAAGCCTGATTTGATTGTTTGGGGGGAAACGGCATCGCCCTTTAGGCTGGATGATGACGAAAAGCATTTGGCCGAGGCAGTAGAAATTATTCCGCAGGGAAGTTATTTGATTGCCGGAATGATAACTTACAGAGAACGCAATGGTTGGTTTGTGCCTCATAATTCAATGGTGATTATAGATGATAAGGGAGAGATTGTTGATTATTATCACAAGAGCCATTTGGTGCCGTTTGGTGAATATATACCGTTTAGAGAGTATTTGCCTGATTTTATCAAACCGGTGGCAAATGCTATCGGGACATTTGGCAGGGGAAACGGTCCAAAGAAAATTGTGTTGGACGGTTTGATGTCTTTGGGTGGGGTTATTTGTTATGAAATAATATTTCCGCATGAGGTGGTTAATCAAGAGGCAAGGCCGGATTTTTTGGTTAATCTTACCAACGACGGTTGGTATGGAAATTCTGCCGGGCCTTATCAGCATTGGGCGGCAACCAAAATGCGAGCCGTGGAAGAAGGTATTGAGATTATCAGAGCGGCCAACAACGGTATCAGCGGGGTAATTGATGCTTTGGGAAGAGATAGAAATATAATGCCTTTAAACCACAAAGGTTTTTTGGATATTAGACTTGATAGACCTTCGGAGTATAAAAACGTATATAGCCGATTTGGTAATGGGGTAATTTTAACCTTTTGCTTGATTTTGGTGTTTTTGGGTGTTATAAAAGTAGAGAGAGGATGAAGTAGGGCTTTCTATTTGAGGCTGACTGCTTGTTTAATTGCTTTTATGATAAGGACTAAAAAATGAAATCTATATCGCGCAAAGCATCTAGGGGGAGAACTCCTTCGGGTGCACCTAATCCGGTGGATATTCATGTCGGAAATCGCATAAGAATGCGTCGTAATATCTTGGGATGGAGCCAAGAAAAACTTGGTGATTTGTTAGGGTTGACTTTTCAGCAAATTCAGAAATATGAAAAAGGTCTTAATCGGGTGAGTGCCAGCAGACTGTGGGATTTTAGCGTGGTGATGGATACTCCGGTAAGCTTTTTTTATGATGATATGGACAAATCTGTTGCCGAACAAAGCCCAAGAATGTTTAGTAATCCTGAGGCTGATGCTTCGCTTAATGAGGATTTGGAAGTGTTTAATACCGACCCGATGCTTAAACAAGAAACACTTGAGTTGGTGAGAGCTTATTATAAAATAAGTAATCGTCAGGCGGCAAAGCATTTGTTTGATTTGATTGTGGCTATGTCTAAAAGCCCATATCTTAATGCTAAAAAAGAAGAATAATTTATAAGAGCTTTGGTTTTAGATAAACGCCGGATTTTGGTCCGGCGTTTTTTGATTTAGTTGTTTTTGCAACGGCGGTCGGTGGCGCGGTCAGAATCGGGAAGATCCTCCTCATCGCCAAAGTTATACATATCTTTATTAAACTCACATTCATCGTCAAGGCCGTTTATATTATCAATCAGCCGCATTTGTTTTAATGGTTTGACGATGAAATCATGATCATCTATTTCGGCTGTTTGAGAGTGGCGATAGTGTTTAACGGGTTTGTTTTTTAAATGATGTTTGTTAAGCATGGTTATTTCCTCCTTTATATAAAATATAATCATTAATGATTGTTTTTTAATCCACAAATAGGCGCTTTTTTGCTTGAGATTAGTCTTTTTTTTTATATTCTGTTGTCAAAAGGAGGCTTGAAAAGCAAAATGTGGAATCTTAATCAACGTCCGGACTATGGCCGTGTGTTTAGGCAAATTAAAAGACATCTGGATATTGAGGCTCAATGGCAAAGCGCTGATTTGCTTTATCAACAATTGCGCAAGGATAAGGCTTTTAGAAAAGAGCTTTTCCGAAAGGCCATTCATTTGAGCTCTTTGTGGATACCGGCTGCAATCTATTTTATGCCCAAAGTGGTTTTGATACCAATATTGTTGATTATCCTTATCGGCAATGTTGTTTTGGAGTATGGTAATTTTAAGAAATATTCGTGGGCCAGAAAGTCTTTCGGGGTGTTGTTTTTCAGAACTCTGCGCAATAAAGAAACTTCAAGAGAGCATTTCCAGTTTACAGGGGCGATTTATGTCTTGTTGTCGTCGCTATTGTGTTTGTGCTTTTTTGCCAAAGAGGTGGGGGCAATTGCTCTGACCGTGATGCTTATTTCCGACAGCGCGGCGGCTTTGGTGGGGCGTTCGGTCGGTAAAATCAAAATCTATAAAAACAAGACTTTGGAAGGAACATCGGCTTTCTTCTTTTCGGCAATTATAATCAATATTTTATTTTGGCCGGTGTATCCGTTTAGTTGGGTTAGTGTGGCGGCTTGTTTGGTGGCTACTTTGGCCGAAGTTTTTGAAGATAAAATCGAAATTGATGATAATTTGTCGGTGCCGATATTTTTTGCCGCGGTTTTGACTTGGTTTTAGTCAAAACTCGATAATTCCGCCGCCAAGCATGGCATCGTTATCATATAGCACAACGGACTGTCCCGGAGTTATGGCGCTTTGGGGTGTTGAAAATACTACTTTGAAACTGTTATTCTCAGTGGGATATATTGTTGCCTCGGTTGGAATTTGCGAAGAGCGGATACGGGCAAGGCAGCTAAATACTTGTTGAGGCGTTGGAATTTGCCATATCCAATCGTCGGCTATAAGTTCTGATTTGAGGCTGTCTTCGATATAGCCTAAAACAACTTCATTTTTGTCTTTGTTGATGGAGGTTACATACAAAGGCCTATCTGCCGAAACGCCAAGGCCGCGGCGTTGGCCGATGGTAAAGTTCCAATAACCTTGGTGGATGCCTAAAATGCGACCGTTTTGGTCAACAAAATGGCCCGGATGAGGCGGAAACTGCAAAACATCATTCAAAGCGCCGCTGTAAAAATCCTGGCTGTCGGGTTTATCTGACACCTCTAATCCGGCAAGTTTGGCCAAAGCTCTGATTTCGGTTTTGGTTTTGTTGCCAAGCGGTAGTAAAATCTTTGACAGCTGGGTTTGCGAAAGCCGATAGAGAAAATAAGACTGATCTTTCTTTTCATCTAAACCACGCAAAATTTGGTACATATTGGTCGTATCATTATAGCGCAGACGAGCATAATGTCCGGTGGCAAATTTATCAAATATAATGCCTGATTGCTTGGCCGCTTCGGGCAAAACTTGAAATTTGATGTTTGAATTGCAAATAACACAAGGGTTGGGAGTGCGGCCTAATTTGTATTCGTTGCGAAAATTTGATAAAACAATTCGGCGGTATTGCTCGCGGCAGTCAACGACAATATGCGGAATATCAAGTTGAGAGCAAATTTTTTGCGCCTCTTTGATATCGTCTTGAGCCGGAGCAAAACAACCGTGGCCGCTTAAATTTTCAAGCTCTTGTTTGTCCCAGATGGACATGGTGGCGCCAATGACCTCATGGCCTTGCTGTTTTAAGAGCATGGCCGCAACCGTAGAATCTACTCCGCCGCTCATTCCTACTAAAATTTTCATTTGATTTAGTCCTTGATACAAAAATCAGAATTTGCGCGGCGAAACATGGTTGTGCCAGTTGTTTTCTATTTTCTCTAATGATATTCCTTTGGTCTCTGGTACAAAGAAATAAACAAAGAAAAGAGACAAAATCGTGATGAGGCCAAAAATCATAAAGCTTGGAGCTTTGCCTAAAGTTTCAACCATGGGCAAGAAACTTAATACAACCACAAAGTTGAAGGCAAAATTGGAAAC
>CASDRW010000018.1 GCA_949283275.1 uncultured Pseudomonadota bacterium | reverse complement strand
ATTATTTCTAAAATATACATAATTATCAACCGCACCTTTTATGGTAAGATGCCCCGTAACCTTACCATTATATGACGTTTCGGTAGCAATTGCGCCGCCACCTTTGCCGCCATATGTCTCATCACCATAAAGAGATTTTGTCGTATTATTTGCATACGTACCACCGGTTACGGTTAAGTGCGCACCTTCTCTGACCACAAACACGCCACCTTCTCTGGGTACATACTCATCGCTTCCTTCATACTTTAGTTCAGAACCGTTATATCCGGAATAATCCCCAGAAACTTCTTTATTTCCTTCAATCCCAATATGCGGAGTTGCCTCGGCGTTGCCTGAAATTCCCACCGTGCCAATAAACACAGCCGCATTAAAGATGGCGCATTTTATCAACACGCTTTTGTACCATCTGGAGAGTTGGGTTATCGCTGTTCTTGTGTAACGCATGGAAACCTCCTAAGCAAAAAAATAATCTTGTGGCCGCTTTGGCATAGCTTTAACGGTCGGTTTTAATAAGCCTATTTTATTATTTATTGATAATCAAGAAAATTTTTCATTTTTACAAAATATTTTTTGCTTAATCAATATTTTTCAAGTTTTTTTAGAAACAATAGCGTCTGAATATTAAAACAGCATATCTCAAGCGACCGTTAAATTTTATCCTTTTTTAAATGCTGGCGAACATATTTATTCATAGTTAATCGGCTCACCCCGAAAAGTTTGGCAATTTTGTTCTGAGAGATTTTTTGCGATAACATCCTTTTTATTTCTTCTTGCTTGCCGTCTAATTTATGTTTCCGGTTAAGGCTTCCTTTTTCTCTTCCCAGCTTTTTTCCTTCGGCTTTTAAACGCGCTAAAGCCTCTTTGGTTCGCTGGCTGATTAAATCGCGCTCTATTTCCGCTAATAGCCCAAATGCAAAAGCCAGAACTTTACTTTGAATATCCATACCTAAACGATAATTATCCTTAATCGTCCAAACTTGAATACCTTTCTGCATACATATATTTAAAATCATCATAATCTGAAACAAATTTCTTCCTAAACGAGAAATTTCCGAACATACCAAAACATCGTCTTTGTTTAACTTTTTTATCATTTTTCCGAGTTTGCGTTCTTCAAAATTTTTAGTGCCACTTATTGTTTCAGTAACCCATCTGTCAACGGAAATATTTTCTTTGTTGCAATAGCGGTTTATTTCAAATTTTTGATTTTCCAAACTTTGTTTGTCAGTAGAAACCCTAAGATATCCATATATCATTTTATCCTCTCATTTAATTGATTATAAAAAAATTCGTTTTTCCGAAGAGCATATAAAAAAATACCCCATGGATAAAAAAGCTATCCACAGGGTGTTTATTAGTAAAAATCTACATTTTTATTATTTACTGTTTTTTTCAAAACAGTATCAGTTCTAAAGTAAAGAACTTTGTATAATTTATCACAATCTATGTTGCGATGATTGGTTATAAATTAATCAATTTTATCATTAATAAAAAAAATGTTTTTTTTATTATTTTGCGCAATATTTACAGCATCATAAGCTCCGCCGTATTCTCTATTAATATAAGCTATAACAAAATCCGTATTTTTAGCCATATAGCGATTTCGGGCAGAAATAGCGAATTTATAAGGGGCAGATTCAACTTCCGGCGGATAATCAAAAGTATCAAAAGGAAATATCTCACCGTATCTATGTAATTGTCTTGGATATGCGATTATTAATATTATGGAAATATGAGGAAAATCTTTTTGTAGTTTGTTAAGAACTCTTGTCGCCAAAGAGTCAAATCTTCCGTAACCGCCAATCCAAAATGTATCAACATTTTCTTCGGTTATTAATTTTCTGACTTGTTTTTCTATTGAGCTTTCAAGAGCTAAAGGAGCATCTCTATGCCCAAAGAACGTGCATATCTTACCCATGCAATTCTCGAACTTAAAACGACCACCTTTTGCACAAAGGTGGTCGGGGTAGTTCGTAAATCATGTAGCTAGATATGATTCTTCCAGTCTTTAGAGAAAAAAAAGACCTCTCCTGAACATACACCGAAAGCTCCCCGACCTTAGATCGGGGCAATTCTGTTGTAATTGATATAACAACATAATGATGTATTGCCACTACACCACTAGCTACATGAGGCTTACGACAGCCCGCACCTAAGTGCTAAACAGCATTATTTATGCTGTCTGCCCTTGAATATAAAAGAATTTTGTTAATTTTCAACTAAAAAATTAAAGGCATAATTCATCATAAACCACATTGTTACGGTCGATTTGGTTAATGGTTTCCGGTGTATCATTGAGGTAATCGGGGTACACCGGTTCATAAATAAGGCAAAAATCACCGCTTATATTTGTTGTGCAAGCGGTTAATGCGCTCGCTATCAGACAAGCTATCGCGAGCTTTTTTAGCAATTTTACTGGCATTATTTTCTCCTTCCAACTGTTCTTTTTCTGCGGTTTCTTTGGCTTGGCGATAGCCAAACAAATATAAAAAAAGAGCGATGGCCGCGAAAACCACCGCTCTAAACTTCTTTAGAATCTCCATCATCTTTTTTTCTCCGATTAATTCCAATATCTCTTATTCCGCTCATACCAAGCATTATTCCCAAACTGGTGAGCAACTGTTCCCAGTCCACCAAATCAACGTGAAAATACGGTGCAATAACACAGTTATTGAAAAATCCGTAGCATAAAATCCAGCCGATTATAGGAATCCAACTTCGTTTATTTAGTCGAAACATAAATCTATTCCTTCTTGGATTGTTTCATCAGAATAGGGCTGAATGCCGTTTTCCATACGGATAACAGCTTTAATAAACACCGTTAGAACACCTCGTTCTTCAATGTCTATCTTGGTATCAGGATAAACTTCGAGTTGTTTGGCTACGGATTGGATATAAGCTTTCGTTTGATTTTCATTTGGTGGAGCATAACGGCTGACTATTTGTCGGACGGTATTAAGACCATGGATTTTTTTATAATTGATTAAAACCTTTGCCAGCGCACGAATACCAAAAACCGGACTTTCAAATACACAAAAGGCGGAATCTATGTTCCGCCCATTTGGATTTAATCCTTGCCAATTTGCCCCATGACGTATGTTTCCGGGATTATTATTTCTTATTCCTCTTGGTAACTGTTCCTTCATTATGTATCTCCCATATGAGTTGTCGTAAATCATCAATTTTGGTTTCAAGGCGATTGATATGCACTTGTGTGGCATATTCTCTTGCAACCTGAACCTTAAAATCGTTTAGTTCTTTGCGGAGTTCGCCGACTTTGTACACCAACCAGACAAAAGTCGGCACGCAAACCATTTGCAAAAACTCAAGCCATTCCATAAGTTTGTCCTTCATGTACTCGGTTATCTTCAATAACAGCCGTTATCTCGACCGTATTTCCTCGCGGTCGAATTCCGGTAACACGCGCTAAAACACTCCATTTTCCGGCTGTTCCAAAGGCAAAATGTGTACGTTCTCTGTCAGTATCGGTTAAAATCGGGATTTCCGGTGAGGTTTCAAGTATGACTTCGGTTGCCAGTTCTCCGCCACTCACCTTATAAGGACCGGCAAGCGAGCCGTCTTTCTTACGCAAAGCTAAATAATGCTCTTGTCCGTCTTTGAACGTAACCGGCTCGGATAAAGTGAGCTTGCTACCTTCCTGTTTTAAGATTTCTCCGCCTTGCCCCCATTGAGCCATATCGTGGGTAATGGCAATTAAATCTCCGTAACTTGGAATTAGTCCTTCAAGCTCGGTTGAAAAAGTAACAATTCTTCGGCGATAACGATTTGCTAAAGCCATATAAGTCGCTTCTCTTAGAGCTTGCTCTTTATTGGTACAGCCAAAAAGTTCAACGGTTGCTGGTTTATCGGAGCTTGATGCTTCAAAACTTCCGGTAACTTCTGAGGTTTTCCAAGTTTTCTCGGAAAAATATTCTACGGTTACGCTGTCAGCTGTATCTTCGGACGGCATAAGATATTGTATAGAAAGAGAGTTTTTAACAATATTACGAGGCCCAAACAAGGCAACCGGTATAGTTTTAGGCTCATCTCTGACAAATCGAACAATACCGCCTTGAATAAATGCAACAGCTCTTCCGACTTTTGCCGTTCTTGACAGGGCTTCATATACGGTTAATTTACTATCAAATACCGCGTTAAAGGTATCGCCCCTTGTACTCCAAACTCTATCCAAATCGTATAAAGCCTGTAAATCAATAGCATTGTCTTTGAGATTTGCTCCATAAGAGGCTTTCAAAATATCAGCCAAAGCCCAAGCGATTGAACGTGTCGGCTCAACAGATGGCGACCAGCCCGAAAGCGGTGACCAAGTCTTGAGCTTGCGTGTTACAATGCAATTCACCAAGCGGCTTGACCTTTGCGAAAGATTGTCCGTTGCCTTCATTATAATTGCCAGCAGAGTTACGTTACCGTAGTTTTTTTCTGAAATAATATATCCTTTGGCAGAAGACCAACGGATTTCATGACCGGCACGAGATGATGTATCTTTGTTATCAAGACGAGTGGCACGGATTTCATAACGTCCTGCAGGTACATCATAGGTATAAGTCTTATATATTCCGTTATGTGTGGCTTCGGTAATACTTTCTGTTCCTAAAGTATACCACTCACCCAGTGGTGCATCATTGTCATCAATCGAGCGAACTTCTATCTTCCATTGAATTGTTTTAGAAGACAGGCCTCCGCTGTCATTGGCATAATAGCAACCGCGCTGGAATGCAACATCTACTTCAATCTTGCTTATCAGCGTTTCTGCCGGATTTAAGACAAAAGGTCCGCAATATTCATTTTTTAACAATTCTTGGCCTGCAACTTCGGCAGAAGTAATTACATCTTCATCAAAAAGCGTATTTTTTTCGCTAGGACGAATAACTTGGCAAGTTATCTCCTCAAAAGAGCTAATCGGCGTGTCTTCTATGCGGATTTGTTCAATATCATATTCGCCTTGTCCGATACAATGGAGCTGATAAACATATTGTTCATTATCAATATAGCGATAATAAGGTTGACTGGCAAAATCGGGATAGATTAAGTGGCGACCATAAATCACCGGAATTGGATTGCCAAGCCTTGCTTCATTTCCTTGAGCCTGCAAAGAATATGTCGGGCTTTGCGTATAAGCGGAAGATGTCATACCATTAAGAGCCGGTTTGGGTGTCGGCACGAAAGTATTGATTAAAATTCCGCCAGCCATAGAAACGCCTGCCGCGGCCACACCACCCCAAACAGCACCGTAAGCCGCTCCGACAGCTCCGCCGGTATAAACCGTGGCAACAATTAAAGCAACCGTTAATACCGTTTTAAGCGGATTGGAACTTCCACCACCACCGCCCAAAGGCAAAACAACAAAACTGACAACATCTTGAGATGATAAAGGGTTTGCCCAATCTTTACGGAGTTTGGCAACGCCATTTACAAAACAAACTACCGGACGAGATAAATCAATCTTTTGCTTATTTACGATTTGCCAAATTGTTTGATTTTTGGGTAAGGTTTTGCTTATCCGTCCTTTGTTTAGGTTAAACGGATTTGTAAAGTAATTAAAATAAGTCATTGTTTTATCTTTCCTTTACTCGGTAAAAACTATCAATAAACCAACCGGAGAGGTTAAGCGAGGCAATATTTTGAAAAACAACGCCACTTCCACGGACACAATGCAAAATACCGCCACCATCAATATCAAGCCAAAGGCCTGCATGAACCGGATTTTTGGCTTGCCGCATTAAAACAACATCTCCGTCTTGAGGTTTATCTACCTCAACAAAGGCTTGAAAAGCTAAATCAGCGTGAAAAGCCCTAAGAACATCTCTTAAATTGTCGGGATTGATATTAACCGGTGGTACATTGTAACCGTATTCGTGCAAAAGCACAAAACGAACAAAGCTCCAACAGTCAAAACTGTCAGGGCCTTGTGCACCGGCTACCCATGGGCAACCTATGTATTTATTTGCAAAATGTGTCATCTGCTAAGCCCCGGATATTTTTTAACGGTGTAGTTTTCTGCCGGAAAGGATTTGTTGCCAATATCCATCATTCGGGCGGTGGCGGATATTTTTGATATATCGGCGGTTATTTCCGTTATTACCAAAGTGATTGGCGGGTCCATTTGCGGACAACTTAAATCGTTTGATAAATACGGACGATACGTCATCTCAATCATATCTTGGGTTTCAATAGCTTGGTCCAAATAACGCATAATCTCGGTTGAAACATTATCTAAAGACAAGCTAATCTCCGGCACAGGAATATTTTCCACCGGCGGAAGCTCCAAATCAAAGGCCAAAGCGACAAATTCGACTTCTTTGCCGCCGTCTAGCGGAGCATTGTCTTCCAGCTTGCAAATATGATTAACATTATCGCGTACAACCCGAATAGCGGTTGAATTGCCTTTTTCATCTTTGAAAGCCGGATGCCTCAACTCTAAAGTATGTAAAATTGTAATATTACTCGGAGTTGAGGCATAAGCCTCTTTTAAGGCCTCTGATAAAGTATTGTCTGTCATTTTTTAGGCTTTTCCGTTATAAGTAATTTTAACATAACCAGCACTTCCGGGGGTACTTGTAAAGCTGGCACTACCTGAATACCTTGTTGTAGCACTTCCTGCAGAACCACTTCCATAAGGGGGATATGGTGAATTTACAATGCTGGTTGATATTGTACCATCGCGGTTTCCGGTGTACCAGCGATTAAATGTTCCTGCATTTCCATTACTTATAAGAACAGATGATACTAAAGCAGAACTATCGTAAGAATTGACAACTCCAGCCGCACCACCTTGTTGAACGACAGGATTCCCCCAACCAGCTTTTCCAGCTCCACCACCGCCAGCGGAACAAAGCAAACCGACACTTGATGTTTCGCCATTTGTAGAAGCTGATGTACCGGCACTTGATATTGTTGCAGATTTTCCCAAAGCTCCTACAATTACAGAGAGAGTTCCGGCACTAATCTTAAAGATTCCTCTCACAACAGCACCGGAACCACCGCTGGCAGATACGGCTATAGTATATTGTGTTCCGCCAAGAGCCATTTGACCACATCCACCGCCACCACCGACCGCAATCACTTCATATAATCCGTCAATAGGAATATTAACTGAATATATTCCGGCTGTCGCATTTTCAAACACAACTTCGCCTTTCTTTATGATTTCTTCCTCAGAATTTACAAATAATAGGCGTTTTGAAAATATTTCAATCATTCTGCCGCTCCTGTTGCGATTGCCCCAACTACCCAATGAGAACCATTATATTCATAAATAATGTTATATTGCCCACTTTCAAATTCAGGAGCGGTTTTGGCAAAGTAATTGCTTGTACCCAAATTAATGGTTTTTTTTGAAGCTAAATTCATCTGAACCAAAATTTGATGAAAGGCATTGTTATCGCTTACCGTAGGCAAAGTAAAAGTAACATTTCCGGTCGGAGCAATGCGATTAATGGAATTATCTGCCAAAGATATCGTTCCGCTTGCGGCAAGTGTTGTAACTGCAACACGCTTTAGTGCATAAGTAGAAGCAATATTATTGCCATTTGCATCTGATGTGGCTTTAACCGCTGTCGCTGTTTTATCCAGTTTATTGGTAAGGGCGGTATAAACCGCCCCAGAAGTAATAGCATTCCCAGATTCAGAAACCGGAGAAGTTTCGAGTTTTACCTTACCGGCCACGCTGGTTGATGCTGTCGGAATATTATCCGTATATGGATAAAGATAATCTCCGTCCAAGTTTTTTAATCTTACATTTCTGTTTACCATGTTATTTTCCTACATTTCTTCAAATGAAATTACATCTGCTAATTTGGCATAAGTTTGAGCGATATTATTACCGTCAGCGTCCGCGGTTGCTTTTGCCGCTGTTGCATTAACTGCTAAAGCTCCAACATCTTCTGCAGATAAGCTTATATTTGAGTTCAACGGTTTATTGTTAATTGTACGAGAAGACGGTACAAATCCTGTTAAATCAACTTTTGCGGATTATAAAGCGGAGAGTTTAAAATATCCAACTTGGACAAAACCATCTGTTTCTATAGTTGTAATTAAGGCTTCGTCTGTGCTGTAAGTATAAGCCGAAGAACTATCTGCAACGGCATAAACCCATAAATCAGGAACATT
>CASDRW010000017.1 GCA_949283275.1 uncultured Pseudomonadota bacterium | reverse complement strand
TACGCCGTAAAGCTTGCTCCGCCTTCCTCTGCCAATACTTTTGTAATGGCTGCTGTCAAGGTGGTCTTTCCATGGTCTACGTGACCAATTGTTCCGATATTGCAGTGCGGTTTTGTCCGCTCAAACTTCTCTTTTGCCATTATACTAAATTCCCTAAATGTTTATGTTGTTACGACAATTATTTTCATGGAAAAACGGAAAGAAATTGGAGCGGGTGAGGGGAATCGAACCCCCGTCATAAGCTTGGAAGGCTTCTGCTCTACCATTGAGCTACACCCGCTTACTCAAACCATTATCCAAGTATTTGCCTTATAGTGGTGGAGGGGGATGGATTCGAACCATCGTAGACTAAGTCGACGGATTTACAGTCCGTTGCATTTGACCGCTCTGCCACCCCTCCTTATAATTCTGCCACAAGGCGCGAAAGATTGCTCTTTCAGATTTCAGCGCGTCAGCACTATCATTGCAAATAATAGCATTTTGCCTCGTTTGTCAACAATTTTTTTATAAAATACTGATTTATTTTTTTACTGCTTTTAATAACAACTCTGTTTCTTTAACCGCCTCTGGCGTTCCCACCAAAAACTCTTTTCTGTCGCTAAGCAAAAAGCCCAATCGCCCTTTTTTTTCGGCTTTGTCAAACAAGATTCTGAGAGAAAACTTCTTTTCTTTTATCCCGCTAAAAATCCTTGGATGTACAATTGCCACCCCGACATAAACATATCTAAACTCTTTATCCTCAACAAGCTTTTGATTGCGCAGACACGTCTTGCCGCAAATTTTATAATCTCCGTGTTTGGGATGATCGCCGTAAATGTTTTTTATGTCGCACAATACCAATAATATATCATATTTTTTTTCATCCCAAACATCCATTGCCTGACGCAATATCGGTTTATACCCGTCATCTTGCAAAATATTATCGGCATTAATTACCACAAACGGTTCATCCCCAAAATATTTCAACGCCTTTTTTATACCGCCGCCGGTTTCCAAAAGTTCTTTTTCTTCCGATATTTTGATATCAAAATCTTTTAAGACTGACAGATGTTTTTTGACCCCTTCTTTTTTGTAGCAAACATTGACCACCACGCTGTTTATTTTGGCATTTTTGAGCAAATCAAAACCATATTCCATCAGCCTTCTTCCGGCAACCTCAATCATCGGTTTGGCCCTTGTTTGTGTCAAATGGCGCATTCTTGTTCCTTTTCCTGCCGCCAAAACAAAAGCCTTGGTTATATTTTTATTTTTGGGTATTCCCCAATTCGATTCGGCAAAATTCTCCTCCATCCATTTTTTTATTTCTTTAAACATGGGATTTTCAAGACTTCGCTTCAACATTTCCATCCCGTGCGGAACATAAGAAGCATAACCTGGCTTTCCGCTAACCGTTATCAAGGTTGTAAATCTTCCCAACACCCTCATATGTCGCAAAAGCGCCATATAAGCATAAGCTTTTTCAAAATCCTGACGCCTTAAATCTTTCATTTTTTCAAAATAATATTCTTTAAGTTCTTCTGCCGTTTTTTGCGGAATATTCCGCCTTTCGTCCTCAAGCAAACTGGCCAAATCATAAAGCCCCGGACCTCGCATTGCGTCCTGAAAGTCTATAATGGCGGCATTTGGACTGTCTTTAGGATACATCACATTATTAACATGGTAATCCCACAGCACCAAGGTCTCCGGCATCTTAAGCGCTTCGGGCATAAGTTTTTCAACCAAATAAAAAAACTCTTGCCTTTTATTCTCATCCAAATTTTTGCCCATACATGCCGGAATATACCAATCACTAAACAAAGCAAAATTATCCAAAATAACTTGTTTATCCATTTTTTTTGCACATATGGGAAACTCTTTTACCTTGTGCAGTTTAATCAAAACATCTACTGCCTTGCGCAACAATTCTTTGTCGTTTTTGCCATCGGCAACTTTTACAAAATCGCTTTCACCGAAATCTTCAATCAACATCAGTCCTTTTTTAAGATCTTTTGCCCGAATTTTCGGAGCTCTGATACCTTTTTTAAGCAAAAACTTGGCAACCATAACAAATTCTTTGGAATGATTTTTACACCCCTCGTCATCAACCAAAACATCGGTCGTGCCGTTGTCTTTAAGTATTCTAAAATATTTACGCGACGAAGCATCAAACCCCATGCTCAAAATCTTATATTTTTTCAAGCCGCAATTTTTTTCCAAAAAGCTTTTTATTTGCGCCAATCTTGTTTTATTCTGCATTGACTTATCTCCACAGTTTTGTATTATTTCATTCATATCATTCGGCGCTTAAAATACTCTTAATATTATCGCTTAAGGATTTTTATAAATGAAATTCAAGCATCTTGTTTTTGACTGGGACGGCACCTTGGCCGACACCTACCCTGTTATTTCCCAAGCCTATGAATACACTTTCAAGAGCCTAAATCTCAAGGCTTTACCTTATAAGGAGATCAAACGCATCACCTCCACTCTTCCCAACAAAGACATTTTAGGCTATATCTTTGGCTCGCAAAAAGACGAAGCAAAATCTTTTTATTATGACTATATTGCCAAGCATCATACCTCAGAACTTAAAGCCATGCCCTATGCCGAAAAACTGCTTAAATTCTGCCACCAACAAAATTTCAAAATCTACCTTATCAGCAATAAGCAACGCCCTTATCTGCTTGAAGAAGTGGCTCATCTTGGTTTTTCTTCCTTTTTTGACAAGATTGTTGCTGCCGGCGATTCTTTAGAAGACAAGCCCGGGAAAGCAGCCGCTTTGGCTGCTTTTAACAATGACCTGCCTGCGGCCGATTCCATCTTGGTAATCGGCGACGGCGAGGCCGACTATAACCTCTCCCGCGCTTTTGATCACAACGGCAAAAAAGCTTTTTGCCTGATTTGCGATTCTGCCAAACAATACTCCGGCCCCAAACCCGATTTTTGTTTTGACAATCTGCAACAAGTCCTTAACTTTCTATCTTCGGAAAAAAATCATGCCTAAAAACACCAAACCTTTTTCGGATAATAATAAACAACAACTTATTTTATATGGTCGTCATGCCGTTTTGGCGGCGCTTAAAAATCCCTTTCGCCAAAAATTCAAGCTGTTATGCACCAAAGAAAATGCCGACGAATTACGTCAGATAAGCCCTATTGTCCCGCAAGTGGTCGAGCGCAAAGAAATTGACAAACTTTTTTCAGCCGATGTCGTCCACCAAGGATTTGCACTTTTTTGCAACCGTTTGCCTGATTTTTCATTGGAAGAAATTATTGAAATGTCACAAACAAAAAACAAATGCCATGTCCTGATATTAGATCAAGTTACCGACCCGCAAAATATCGGCACAATTATCCGCTCGGCAGTAGCTTTCAACACCATGGCTCTTATTTTACAAGACAAAAACTCTCCGCTTGAAAGCGCCGCCATGGCTAAAGCTTCTGTCGGCACGATAGAACATCTGCCCATAGCCAGAGTAACCAACCTCTCCCGAGCAATCGAAAAACTAAAAGACGCCGGTTTCTGGATTGTCGGTATGGATGGCTACGCCGAAACAACACTTGATAAACTTGACACATCGGGCAAGCTAGCTATCGTTATGGGCTCTGAGGGTAAAGGCATGCGCCGCTTGGTTGAAGAAAACTGCGATATCTCCATACGGCTTCCGATGTCGCCTCTGGCCGAAAGTCTAAATGTTGCAACCGCGGCCTCGATTGTTCTTTATGAAATTAACAAAGGACAATAAACCCTTGTATCTTTGGCTTCCGGTAATTACAATAATTTCCATACTGATAAAAAAAGGATTCTGCCTTGAGTAGTACTATTGAAATAACAAACCTTTCCAAAAACTTTGGTCCGATTAAAGCTGTCAACAATTTAAGCTTTAATGCCGAATTAGGCGAAATTATTGCCCTTTTAGGGCCTAACGGCGCCGGCAAATCAACCTTGATGAATATGATATCAGGTTTTTTATCTCCCGATTGTGGACAAATCAAAATTTTTTCAACAGACATTGCGCTTAACCCTGTTGCCTGTAAAAAGCACCTTGGTTTTTTACCCGAAGGATCTCCTCTATACTATGATATGCCGGTACAGTCTTTTCTAAGTTACATGGCAGAACTCAAGTCGGTCAAATCCACAGAAGTACACGAGCTGATGAAACTCACCAACATTACGAATGTGTCCAACCAACGGATTGAAACTTTGTCCAAAGGCTACAAAAGGCGTGTTGGCTTTGCTTTAAGCCTTTTAGGCGATCCGCCGATTCTGCTCTTGGATGAACCGACCGACGGACTTGATCCTAATCAAAAAAGCCACATGTTGGGGCTTATAGCCGACATGAGCAAAGACAAAACCATTGTGATTTCAACTCATCTTCTGGATGAAGCCAAAGAAATAGCCAACCGAATTTTGATAATGAATAACGGTGTTATCAAAGCCGACGGTTCATTAAATGCCGTCCTTAGACAGGCAGGCACCATCTCTCTTGAAAAAGCTTTTACCAAATTAACAAGGTCGTCAACCCATGATTAATATGCTCAAAGTTGCCAAAGGTGAATTTTATCGCTATTTTATCTCTCCTTTGGCTTATGTTTATCTTATCTGTTTTTTGCTATTAAACGGCTCATTTGCCCTTTATTTTGGCGGCATTTTTACATCAGGCAATGCCTCTTTGCAACCGATGTTTGGCTTTTTACCCTGGATTTTGCTTTTATTTATCCCCGGTATAGCCATGCGTCTTTGGGCCGAGGAATTTAAAAGCGGCACCATCTTGCAAATTATGACTTTGCCATTGTCTGCCAACACTTTCGTTTGGGGCAAATTTCTGGCAGCTTGGGCTTTTTGTTCTTTAGCCATCATCCTGACTTTTCCTTTTGTCATCACCGTAAATATTTTAGGCTCTCCTGACAATTGGGTTATTTTTAACAGTTATTTGGGAGCAATTTTACTTTCGGGCGCCATGCTCGCCATTTCGCAAACAGCTTCTTCTTTAACCCAAAACCAGGTAATTGCGTTGGTTATCGGGGTGTTGATTAATTTGTTGTTTTTCCTAAGCGGACTTGAATATGTGCTGGGCTTTTTCAGAAATTTTGCTCCGGCTTATATCATTGACATGATTTCATCTTTCAGTTTTCTCACTCATATTGCCAACTTCAATTTAGGCATTCTTGAATTAAGAGACATCGTCTTTTTTGGCTCATTGATATTAATGTTTAATTTTTTCACCTCCATCATCATCTGTTTTAAAACCAGCGGCAGCTTTACTTTTCTCAAATCGACCTCAGCTATAAGCGGAAGCATTGCGGCTGTCTTAATCTTGTTAAGTTTCATCGGTATCAATCTTTTTGCCACCAATCTTCTGCGCTTACCCCGAATTGATTTTACCGAAGAAAACTTATTTACCCCCTCACCTTCAACCGTTAAAATTTTGCAAAATCTACCTTCTCCGGTAATGGCCAAAGTATACTATTCGCCGCTTTTGGGCGAAAGAGACGAGCAAATGCGCCTTTCTTTTGATAATTTGCGTCTACTGCTAAAAACCTATCAAACCATTTCCGATGGAATGTTCTCCTATCGCATTTACAATCCCGAACCTTTAAGTGATGCCGAAGATCGAGCCATTCAGGCTGGTGTTCAGCCTCTCCCTGTCTCAGACCTCAATGCCGCTGCTTATTTTGGTATTGTCTTGGTTAATGAAAACGGCCAAAGCCGTACCATTCCGTTTATGCCTTTGTCCAGACAAAATCTTATGGAGCAGGATTTAACCGAAAACATTTTATTGCTTGAACACCAGAAAAAAAATCTAGGTATCTATACTTCTTTGCCGATTCTCGGCTTCTCCCAAAACGGCATGATAAGCCAGCCCTGGCAAATTGCCGAAGAAATCAGCAAATATTATAATATTAAAGAAATCAAAACCGCTGAAGATTTATCCGACATTGATGTTTTGCTTATGGCCTACCCGCAAGAAATTCCTCAAGATTTGGAAGATGCAATCTATACCTATTCTGCTGCCGGCGGCAAAATTTTAGCTTTCTTTGATATCGCCCCCGAGGCGCTAAAGCTGGTTGGTCCGCAAACATCATTATTACGCCCGTCAAACTACGGCAATCTGCCGCAAAAATGGGGGTTTCGTTTTTATGACAATTTGGTTGTGGCCGATCTTGAAAATTCTTCGGAAATCAACATTGAAACCGCCGACTATTCCGGCACCACCCAAGACTTGATCCAATTCTATATCAATACCGACAACTTTATTCCTGACCTACCCGAAACCCAAGGGCTTAAACGGATGCTCCTTACTTCTGCCTCGGTTTTTTATCCCTTAAAAGACGCAGATATTTACTTTATTCCGCTTATTATGCCAAGCAAACAATCGGCTTTATTTTCCTCAAATGTTGTTACTCAAAACATTCATCCTGCCGAAATTTTGCGCCAATTTCAAGCTGATGACACCCCAAAATATCTGGCAGCGCATATTTTAGGCAAATCAACTTCAACACCTTTTGACATAATCGTTGTCGGTGATTCTGACTTGCTGTATGACTCTTTTTGGACTACCTCAAACACCATTGGCGATCAAAATTACAATATCCCATTGCTCGACAACGGCAACTTTGTGCTAAATTCTCTTGATACTCTAACTGGTAATGACACCATGCTTAGTCTACGCGGTAAAAGTCGCAAGCTGCGACCTTTTACTTCGCTTGAAAAAGAGCAAAAGCAAATCTTAAGACAATACAAAATCAAAGAAAAAGACATCTTTGATCAAATATCTCTGATAAAAAAAGGTCTAGATGAGATATGGAATAAAAAAGACTTTGAGGGCCGCGAAAACTTTACCCCGGATGAGCTTTCAATCCTAAACAAAGTAAAAAACAATCTGGAACAAAAACGCCGTGATTTGTTCAACATCCGCTTAGAGCTGAATCAAAATCTCAAACAAGCCGAATTTTGGGTAAAGTTTGCCAATATCTATGCCGTACCTCTCCTGATAATTTTGGGAATTGTTTTGATTAATATTCGAAAATTAAGTCCCAAAATCTCCACCCACTATTCCTTTAACCAGAGGCTTTTTTTACTTTGTGGCATAACATTGTTTTGCTTGAGCTTTGGTTTTGGCAGCATATGGTTTTTGCCCGAAAAAAACATCCCCGATTATGAGGGTAAACTTTTGTTTCCCAGCTTACAAAAAGATATTAATGAGGTTGCGGAAATCACTATTCAAAACCGTACTCAACACCTAAGTTTTATCAAAAAAGATAATTTGTGGGTTTTACAAAATTATCCTACCTTTTTGGTAAACCAAAACCGCATAAAAAGCTTCTTATCTTCTTTACTGCAAGCCACCATCTATGAAAAGAAGGCTGACAAAATCGAAAACCTTTCTCGTTTTAATCTTTTGCCGTTGAACAATCCCGAAAGCACGGCTATTTCGATTAATCTGAAAAACTCTTTAGGCAAAACGATTCAATCTTTTGATGTCGGCAACTACAACATAGATCTAAGCCGTGGTTCTTTAGGTGCCTATATTCGCCTACCGGATCAATTTCAAATATGGTTGGCAGCCATAGAGCTGGTAGATTTGGATATAAACTACCATTATTGGACTTATGCTTATTTGTGGAATTTGCAGTTTGGCCGGTTCAGCCAAATCAACGGCTTAACCGACGATAACTACATAGCATCTCTTGTCAGCCAGTTTCTAAACACTAGGATATTCCCGGGGATTGAAAGTATTAGTTCCGAACCTGTTTTTTCTCTTAATGCCGCTGGAGAATATTTTGCCAAACTCACCTTGAATTTTTATAAACAAGACGAAAAATATTATGTTCAGTTCAAATTTAAAGATGTAAAAAGCGATTCTATTTTAAATTCATTTGCCGACAAGACGCAAAACTATTTTTACCAAATTTCAACCTCTGACATGGAGAAAATAAACAATGCCCTTAACGCAAGACCAGGCCAATAAACTAAAAAAAGCAGCTGCCACCGGTTCGATTCTTCTTGCTCTTACTTTGTGTATTCTAAAAGGTTTCGGTGTTTTTTATACCGGCTCTTTAGCGGTCTTATCCTCAATGGTTGACAGCTTATCCGATATTTTTGCCTCGCTCATAACTTTTATTGCCGTCAAAATATCGGTAAAACCTGCTTCTTATCAATATCGCTATGGCTATGGCAAAGCCGAGGCCCTAAGCGCTCTTTTCCAAGCCGCTTTTATTGCCGGTTCGGGAGTGTTTATTTTATACGATGCCTTCATGCGGCTTCAAAATCCTGTTCCTCTGCAACAAACCGATTTAGGTCTTGCCATAATGATTATAAGCTTGATTTTGACATTAATCCTGGTTGGTTTTCAACACTATGTTGCCAAATTAACCAACTCGCAAGCTATCATTGCCGATTCCCTGCATTATAGTGTTGACATCATGACCAATCTTTCAATCATTATTTCTCTTGTTGTTATTCATTTCTGGCAACTAACCTGGGTCGATACTTTGATGGCGGCGGCAATTTCGATTTATCTTATCTATAACGCCTACACTTTGGCCTTAGAGGCATCAGGTCTTTTGCTTGACCGTGAACTTGGCGAAAAAATACGTCAGTCGATTTATGCCATTGTCAGCAAACACCCTCTTTCTCCGAAAATACATGACTTGCGTACCCGCGACCTTGGCGGAATTTATATGTTTGAATTTCATCTTGAGCTTGATGGAAAATTAGATTTGTATACCGCACACCGCTATACTGACGAAGTAGAAAACTTAATCCGCCAAACCTATCCTGAGGCGCAAATAATCATCCATCAAGACCCCTCGGGCATCAGCGAAGAACGCCTTGATAATAAATTAAAATCCTAAAAGATTATTCTTTATCCCAGGGAAAAACCACCCATTTATCAGGTATTTCTTTGGCAAAAATATCGGCTTCTTCTCTACCTCTTGGGTTGGCATAAACGGTAACAAATTTACCTTGCGGAAATTGGCGACGCATAACTCTAAAAGTCTGTCCGCTGTCAGATAAATCATCAACAATCAAGGTTTTTTCATCAACCGGACCAACAAATTCCGGCATATCAACCTCATCAAGTTTCAAATGTTCAGCTCCGACATAAGTTGCAATATTGATAACCGAGGAGTGCCTAACCCCAAGCTCATAAGCGACAATACCGGCAGGAATAAGACCGCCGCGGCTAATTGCCACAATTTTGTTATATTCGCCGCTTTGCTTAATCTTGCGACAAAGTTCTTTAACATCATCATGAAATTCTTGCCAAGAAAGATAAATTTTATCATTCATCTTTTTGCTCCTTTTTGCCAAACATTTAATAATCTAGAGCATCTTGCAAAGCCGACCTTGTGTCAAGAACAAAACCAAAATAACCCCATCTTAAAAGCAGCAGTCTTCTTTATTCTAAAGCAAAAAACCACCGGCTTTCGCGGTGATTTTTTGCTTTATGGCGTACCCTTAAGGGATTACTCTGCGCTTCGCTTGAGTTGCACGGGCGCTCACGGCCTTTCGGCCGCCGGCACACCCCCGTGTGCCTCTCGCTTGTAGTCGAACCCACTCCCCGTGGGTTCAAATCCCGCCTCTACTCATCATAAAGCAAAAAACCACCGGCTTTCGCGGTGATTTTTTGCTTTATGGCGTACCCGGAGGGATTCGAACCCACGACCCTCAGCGTCGGAGGCTGATACTCTATCCAACTGAGCTACGGGTACCTCTGTCTTTAGAAATTACCTCCTCAGATACACCCTTTTTGCAAAAATTACCAGCAAAATTTTATAAAAAAAGCAAATAAACCCCTTTGCCGACAAAATTTCTCTTGACTATTCAAAGAATAATATGTATTAAAAGGCAACAAGTTTTTATAAAAAGGGATTTAATACAATGGCTAGAAAATGTGAAATTTCAGGCATCGGCGCAATGAGCGGCAACAATGTAAGCCATGCTAACAATCGTACCCGCCGTCGCTTTTTGCCTAATTTGCAGATTGTTTCTTTGTTAAGCGATACTTTGGGCAAAGTATTCAAATTGAAAGTTTGCTCTAAGACTTTGCGCTCGATTGAACACAATGGTGGTTTGGATTCTTATTTGGAATCTACTTCCAACACCAAGTTGACCGAGGAAGCCAAAAAAATCAAACAAGCTATTGCCAAGAAAAAAGCTTCTGCAAAATAAGATAACTACAATTTGCTAAAGCCCCGTTTTCAAAAGCGGGGCTTTAACTTATCCCCGTTATCCCCACAATCCACAGGCCTGAAAAAAGCCCTTTTATAAAAGCCTTTGTCTTTTAGTTTTTTATTGCTATAAACAAAGCTACTGACATAAAAAAGGACCACCCGCAATGGAAAATCTGCAACCCGAACAACTTCCAAAGAACATAGAGGCCGAACAAGCTTTGCTTGGCGCAGTTTTAGCCAACAACAAAACTTTCGAAAAGATATCGGAATTTTTACGCCCCGAACATTTTGCCGATCCTATACACGCCAAAATTTTTGACACTATTGCCAAACTACTAACCAAAGGTCATGTTGCCGACACCATTACCTTAAAAAACTATTTTGAACAAAACGGCTCTTTGGATGAAGTCGGCGGCTACAAATACCTTATCAAACTGGCAGATTCGGCCACTCCGCTTACCAATGCCGAATACTATGCTCAGTTTATATATGACAAATATTTACGCCGCGAACTGATAGCCACCGGATTTGAAATTGTCAACAACGCCGCCAAAGAAGACCTGGATTCTGATGCCGCAGATCAAATCGAAAATGCCGAAAAACGGTTGTTTGATCTTGCCAACCAAGGAGAAAGCTCAACCGGCTTCATTGATTTTGCCACCGCTCTGACCGATTCGGTGCAACGCATCGAGGCGGCCTACCAAAAAGACGGCAAAATTTCAGGCCTCCCCACCGGCCTTGACGCGCTTGATGCCAAAACCGGAGGTCTTAACGATTCGGATCTTATTATCATCGCCGGCCGTCCGGCGATGGGAAAAACAGCTCTTGCCACCAACATTGCCTACAATGTTGCCGAATTTATGGCTCATGACAAAAACACTTTGCCCAAAAACCGCGGAGTAGCTTTCTTTTCTTTGGAAATGTCGGCCGACCAGCTGGCCGCGCGTATTTTATCCACCGTAACCCAAACCAACGGCCACAAAATGCGCACCGGAGAGCTTGACAATGCTGAATTCACGCGTATTGCCGCTGCCGTACGGGAGCTTGAAGATATTCCTTTGTATATAGATGACACCCCGGGATTAAACATCAACTCCATCCGCACTCGCGCTCGCCGGCTCAAACGCAACAAAGGTTTAGGTTTGATTGTTGTTGATTATATCCAATTGATTACCGGCACCGGCAGCAAAAAAAGCGAAGGCAACCGCGTTCAAGAATTATCCGAAATATCCCGCGGGCTAAAAATTCTTGCCAAAGAACTTCAGGTTCCGGTCATTGCATTGTCTCAACTAAATCGTGGTGTTGAAAGCCGCGATGACAAACGTCCGTTGATGTCCGATTTGCGTGAATCCGGATCTATTGAACAAGACGCTGATATTGTTATGTTTGTTTTTCGCGAAAATTACTATATTCAAAACGAAGAACCCAAACTCAAATCCGGAGAAACACCCGAACACTTGCAAAAACGCTTAGACGATTGGGAAACCCGCAAACGAGAGACACAAAACTTAGCCGAAGTAATCATTGGCAAACAACGCCATGGTCCCACCGGAACGGTGCAGCTTTTTTGGAATGGCGACTATGCTCAATTTGGCAATCTCGCCAAAGAAGAATATTTGCCTGACCGCATAGGCGCCGAATAAGGAATATCTGATGAGTAACTCTTTTTGGAAGCAAAAAAAGCTCAAAGATTTTTCTTCTTCCGAGTGGGAATCTGTCTGTTATCATTGCGGCCGTTGTTGCCTTATCAAGCTGCAAGACGATTCTACGGATGAAATTTACTATACTCGTGTTATTTGTCGTTATTTTGACATCAACACCCATCTATGCCGAGAATATAAAAAACGCTGTTCTCTGGTTCCTGAATGCCTAAAACTCACTCCTCAAAACATCGATTCTCTTACCTGGATGCCCAAACTATGCGCCTACCGTATATTAACCGAAACTGGAGATTTACCAAAGAATCACCCGTTAAAAGGCTCTTTCAACCCACCTCCTCTGCCCCAAGCTCTGATAAGTGATAATTTGGTTGCCGCCGAAAATTTAGAAGATTATATTATTGAGGACGAGGAGTTATAACCTACATGTTTGATTGGCCCAAAAAAGCAAACAACCAAAATCATCGCTATCAAGAACTATCTTCTTTTGAACCTGAATTTTGGAAAAAGAAACCGCTTTCTGCTCTTAGCAAAGCCGAATGGGAACTTTTGTGCGATGGCTGCGGCAAATGCTGTCTAAACAAAATCGGTATTCGCAATCAAGTATCTTTTACCAACGTTCGCTGCCGTTTTTTAGACCCGCAAACCTGCTTATGTCAAATTTATGAACACCGTTTTAAAAAAGTTTCTGACTGCCGCGACATCAATCTTGCTACCGTTTTAAATGAGCCTGAAATTTTGCCCAAAACTTGTGCCTATCGGTTGCTTGCGCAAGGCAAAGATCTTCCCCCTTGGCATCCTCTGATAAGCAAGAATCCCGATTCTATTCACCTTGCCGGACAATCATTACAAAATCGTCCTTTAGTATCCGAAACCGAAGTAACGAACTATGAAGATTACATTGTTGAATGGCCCGACCTTTAATTTAAGCCAAAAATTTGGATTTGACATCAAAGTTGTTCGCTCACCTTTGGCCAAACGCCTGACTTTGCGTATTGATGAAAAAAATCATCGCCCGGTATTAACGGTTCCGCGTTATTGTTCTCAAGCAAAAGCTATTGCTTTTATTGAATCCAACCATGCCTGGATTGTTAACATGCTGGCTCGTCTTCCTCAGCCCAAAGGCTTCAGCAATGGTGAAAACATATCTTTTTTCGGCAAAAATTATATTATTCTGCATACTCCCTCTCAACGCGGAACCTGTTTTGAAGACGGATTTCTCAAAGTCGGAGGAGCTCCAGAGTTTTTGCACCGCCGTGTTCTTGACTACCTAAAGCAACAAGCCCTCAAAAAGCTTTCGGAATTAACCGTAAAAAAAGCCAAACAAATAGGTTGCCGGGTATCAGGCGTCAGCATCAAAGACACCAAATCACGTTGGGGCAGTTGTTCAACTTTAGGCAATATTAATTACAATTGGCGAATTTGCCTTGCTCCAGTTTTTGTCATTGATTATTTGGTCTGCCACGAAGTAACCCATCTCAAGCATCCCGACCATTCGCCTCTTTTTTGGGAAGCCCTAAAAAACATCTGTCCCGATTATGAAGAAGGACGCCATTGGCTAAAAGTAAAAGGCAAAGAACTTTATAAATATATTTAAAATAACAGTATGTTTATTGATTTTTAAAAACTATTTCCCTATATTAATAACAGTAACAACTTAAACAAAGGAATATTATATGCAACACGAAATTTATACTCAAACTCAATCTGCTGCCGTTGATGCCGGTTTGCGTAGTTATATGCAAAAAGTTTACAATTTTATGGCTGGAGGTCTGTGCGTAACAGCTCTTGCCGCATGGCTGGTTGCCAATACCTCGCTTATCAGCGTATTCTTCAATATCTCTCCACAAGGTATAAGTCTGTCTGGTTTTGGTTGGCTAGCCTTTATCGCTCCGCTGATTATGGTTTTTGCTTTTAATTGGGTTGTAGCCTCAGGCACCGCCAAACAGGTACATATGCTTTTTTGGGGCTATGCTGCGTTAATGGGCATAAGCCTAACACCGATATTTCTTTTATACACCCAAACCAGTCTTGTTCGTGTATTTTTGATTACGGCCGGAGCCTTTGGCGGACTAAGTCTTTATGGCTATACCACCAAAAAAGATTTAACCGGTTTTGGCTCGTTTTTATACATGGGGCTAATCGGTTTGATTATAGCGTTGATTGTAAACATCTTCTTGAAAAGCAGCGGATTTGATTGGGCTTTATCCATCATTGGTGTTGGTATCTTTAGTGGTCTGACAGCCTATGATTCACAGAAAATTCGTCAACTTTATCGCTCTACCGATGACAATGACAGTTCTGTCAAAAAGGCTTTATCGGGAGCCTTAAGCTTATACTTGGATTTTATCAATTTATTTTTATACTTGTTGCGTTTTTTAGGCGACAGACGCTAAGCCTATCTAAATATAAAAGCCGCTTTTATCAAGCGGCTTTTATATTTCCTCGGAATAAAACTCTATCGTATTTCTGTTTACTCTCTGAGCTACTTTAATAGCGGCGATAGCCTGCTCAATTACTTTTTTTGCCGAATGTGCCGGCTGCGGAAACGAGCTGACCCCGATTGAAAAAGAGAGTTCATGACGCGTAAAATTATCGCTTACCCCTTCGTCTAAAATTTCAAAAATATGCCTAATTTCATGATTAACCGCGGCTTTATTTTTCAAATCTGGCAACATCACCCAAAAATCATATTTCAAACCCAAAGCTACTGTGGCTCTTTTACTTAAATTAAGCACCAAATTATTAGCAATTTTTTTTATAACCAGTTCTTCAATATGCATTTTACGAAAAGCTTCCAAGTTATTAATACTTATTGCCGCAACAGCAATTATTGCTTGATCTTTAGCATTTTCCTTGGCATTTTCATTGGCTACAGCAACATGAACTCTATCTTCAAACAGAAAGAAATTAGGCAGCCCTGTCAAATCATCATACAAATTATTAAAAACAGGTTTAACCTCTTTTTTGATATGTTCACCCAACAAAATAAAAGAAAAATGTTCAATTTCCGATAAATAAATAGCCTGAAAATTTACTTTTTGCACTTTTCCGTTTTTAGAAACAATATTAATCGGCAGCACTTTAGCATCCGTAAGCATTTCTCCTATATTTTCAACCAATAAATTCCAGTCTTGTGTGGCAACAACATTCAAGAACCTTTTTCCTACGATATCCTTCTCTGATTCTATAGCCAATAATTTAACGGCAGCCTGATTAAGGTAAACAACGCTGTCATCTCTTACCATAAACACCGGTCTTTCGGAAGAAGATATAAAAAAATTAATAATTTCTGATAAGCTAACATCAAGAGTTTTCCATGAATCATTAGACTTTTTAACCTGTATTGTTTTTTTACGATAAGGTTTTGATGATAATGTTTCAAGAGTTTCTAAATTAACATTATATTTATCGGCTTTTTTTAAAATCTGCAAATCAACCTTTTGCACGGGAACAAGGTTTTCTTTCCCATCCAAATCTTGGTTTATTTCTGTTTTGCTTCTTATCATATTTTACCCTTTTGTTGCGTTTATGATATTAAAGCCTAATTTATTAAAATACAATGGCAAAAAATTTGCTTTTTATTAAGAATATTCTGTTACAAGTTAAAATATTCGTATAATCTATAGAAAGTTACTTAAAATGAGCGAGGAAGCAAAAGAGGAAGAAGTTACCGAAGGACACAAAGAAACAACAAAATCTTCCGTCAACAACAGTTTTCTACTAAAAGAACGCTTTGAAATACGTTTTGATCAAGCGATTCCATCCTTAGACAGTAACGGAGCTTTAGCTTACGAGGTAAAAGACAACATCAACCCACAGCGAAACCTTTTTGCTTTGGTTTGCAGCCGGGAATCTTCACCGCGTCTTTCGTATCTTCCCTATATGAAATCAATAGACACTCCTAACATCCTAAAACTTATAGAATATGGAATTGTTTCCAAAGATGGCATTGAAAGCATTGCCCTTGTTTACAACAAACCCACCGGACCACGAATAGATTCTTTTGAAGAAAATAAAGAAAAAATGACAATAGATAATTTTAAATCTTTGTCTTTATCTCTTTTATCTGCCTGTGATGTTTTAAAAACTTTTGGACTTACGCATCGCTCCATTCGTTTAAATAACATTTTCTATAAAGATCCGTCTCGCAAAGAATTGGTTTTAGGGGATTGTCTGGCTTGTTTTCCCGGTCTCTATCAAACAGATGTTTATGAAACAATTGAAAACATGTTTTGTCATCCGCAATCACGCGGAAACGGTTTGCTTGAACATGATTTATACAGTGCAGGAGTTGTTTTACTTAGTCTTACACTTAATCACGAAATCCGTTCTGAATTATCGACCGCTGAAATGATTCGTCAAAAACTAAAAAACACTTCTTTCAACTTCTTATCCAACAATGAAAAAATCAATAGTCAATTTGCCTTTGTTTTACGCTCTCTGCTTGACGACAATCCAGAGGCTCGCTGTGATTATAACAAGCTTTATAATTATTACGAAAGCAAAACAAGTTCTTTTAGTGGTAATGATTCATCTGAATCATCTACACGAGCTCTCATAATTAATGGTGAAAAATGCTACAATCGCAAAAGTGCCGCCATAAACATGCTATCTAATCCTGACTTTGGTATTGAGGTTATTCAAAGCGGTAAGCTCCTTGAATGGATAAAGACGGGATTAGAAAATGAAAAACTGTACACCAAAATTGAAAAACAAATTCTTGCTGACAAAGAAAACCCTGACAAAAACCTATTGCTTGCTCGTATCTGTATATATTTAGATCATTCTCTTCCTTTAAAATGTGGTAATTTTTATCTTTTTCCGGAAGGTCTTGCTAAAACATTATTTTACTACAAAAAGAATAATCTTTCACTTACGCCCTTACAAACTCTTATATCTACAGACATCATAAAACTATGGTATCAGGAGCAGCCCTCTCTCCGGGCTCCGTCTAATGCCGGAGATTTTAAGCTTTACCTTTCTCGCAACGATTATGGTTATGGTTTTGATCGCATTATGTATGATTTTGACGAAGATATTCCGTGCCTTAGTCCTCTAATAGGGACAATGTTTGTTAAAAGTCCTTCACGACTGCTAAAAGCGCTTGATCGTTTCAAAGGAGATTATCAAACACTTCCTTTTGATAAAAATATTATAGCCTACTTACGCTGCAAAATGGGAAAAAAGATTGATGGTATTTTAATAGACATCAACTCCAGTAATGAGGCATTAAAGATTGGTGCCGTAATAAGGCTATATGCCAACATTCAAAATAAAAACGGACCGGCTCAACTAAGTAATTTAACCCAATGGCTTGTAACCGCCTCAAAACCATTAATTCAAAGTTATCACAACATAAAATACCAGAAATATCTAGAACAAGAGCTTTTGCAAATATCCAAGACCGGAAAAATTATAGAAATTGTAGACATTTTAGAAAACGAAGATGCTCGCTCCCGAGACAAAACAGATTTTTCCGAAGCTCTCAAGACGGCTAATTTTCTATTAACCGAAAAAGCTAAAATTCTTTCCGGAGATTCTAAAATTGAAGACGAAGCCAGAGATTTAGCGCTAAGATTTTCTTCTATTTTGGCAGTTTTAACCATGCTGAGTGCTTTTATTTTCAGCTTAATTTACTGGATAGTACAATGAATAAACCATCAATAAAACTTCCTGCATCAAAAACAAGCAAACCATCTAAAAAGAAGCTTAATATTTTTCAAAAGATTTTTCTTTTTTTAAGCTTTATGATAGTTGGTTTTACAGTTTTTCCAATAGTCATTGTGTTAGCAATAGGACTTTTACCCACACTAACCATCATTGTTACTGACACTAAAAATCTAAACAAAATAACAACTGTCGGCTGTTTTAATATGGCAGGAGTAATGATTTGTCTGAACAATTTTTTTACCCAAATCAGCAACGACCAAGCCTTTGCTATTTCTGCAAATATTTTTAACATAATTTTAATGCTTGGAGGCGCTGCTTTAGGCGTTATATTATATTATATTCTCCCGGATTTATTTGTTTTTATATTTAAGAATTCATCCCAACATCGACTAAAAGTAATTAACAACAAACTTGATAAATTAGCCGAAACCTGGGCTAATGTATTACCGGAAGAACACTAATCAAACACCACATTCAATAGCTTTACGAATTTTTTTAATTGAATTAAGTTCGATTTGACGAACTCTTTCTTTAGATATACCATAAGCTTTGCTCAGATCGTCAAGCGTAAAAGCTTTATCCATCAATCGACGTTTAAACAGAATATCTTTTTCGCGTTTATTTAAAACGACCAACGCTTTATTAAACAATCCGCGGCGATATTTCATAGTTTCGCTATAAGCCAAAATCTCCTCCTGATTAGGCTTTGAATCGGCAATAAAATCCATCCATTCGGAATTGCTGTCCCCAGAGGCATCCACCACACTGTTTAGCGATCCGTCATGAGCCTTAAGGCGGATATTCATATCCGTAACTTCCTGCACGCTAACATCCAAAGATCCGGCTATTTTTCCCAAAACATCCGGTGAAAGATCACGGTCATCATTAAGATTAAGTTTATTTTTAATTTTGCGCAAATTAAAAAACAATTTTTTTTGCGCTGCGGTTGTACCGATTTTAACCAACGACCACGAATTAAGGATATACTTCTGCACGGCAGCCTTAATCCACCATAGAGCATAAGTTGAGAACCTAAAACCCTTTTCCGGTTCAAACTTTTCGATGGCGTACAACAATCCGATATTTCCTTCAGATATCATCTCGGCCGAAGACAAACCGTATCCTCTGTATTTAGCAACGACTTTTACCACCAGACGCAGATGAGAGGTAATCAAAATTTTAGCAATTTTTTTATCTTTTGTTTGCTGATATTTAACCGCCAAATCATATTCATCTTCTGGGGACAAAATAGGGAATGTTCTTATTTTTTGCAGATAGCGGGCCATATTAATTTCGGGCGAAAAATCTATACCGCTCAAGGCCAAGACTTTTTCCATCTTAAACTCTCCTGTAACCAAAAAACTTATCAACAGTCCGATAGTCCAAGTCCAGAAACAGTCCGGCAAAACAATACCGAAATCAACTGTATAGACAGCCTCATAAATTGCAACCTATTCTTTAGTTCTATAGGCTATAAAAACAGTGTATTTAAACTTACAAAAACCTCAACTTAGCATCAAGTTCTCTCAGATCATCAGGCATTTGGGCCTCAAAAAACATTTTTTCTCCCGTTTTTGGATGAATAAAACTCAAACATTGAGCATGCAGCGCTTGGCGTGAAAAATTATTTACAAAATCTTTTGCTTTTTCATCAGCGGTTTTGATCATAATCTTCTTTGCTTTAACATAGAGTTTATCACCAATAAGGTTATTTCCGATTTTTGCCATATGCACTCTTATTTGATGAGTTCTTCCGGTTTCCAAATTACATTTAATTAGCGCCGCCAGATTTTTAAAATTCTTAATTGTTTCATAGTGTGTAATTGCAGGTTTGCCGCCGATTTTAACTACCGCCATTTTTTTTCTGTCATACGGACTACGGCCAATGTTTCCCTCTATTGTACCTTTTGTAGGACAAGGCACACCGAAAACAAAAGCATAATATGTTCTCTCGATTGAGTGTTCGGCAAACTGCTCACACAAAGCTTTGTGCGCATTATCATTTTTGGCAATCACCAAAATACCCGAAGTTTCTTTATCGATTCGATGAACGATTCCCGGCCTTATCACTCCGCCGATTCCCGACAAATCATGACAATGATATAACAAAGCATTAACCAAAGTCCTATCCGGAGTTCCGGCGCCTGGATGTACCACCATTCCGGCCTGCTTGTTAACCACAACAATATCCTCATCTTCATAAACAATATCAAGCGGAATATTTTGGGGTTCAGGTATTGCCTCGCCAGGCGATGGAACGGTTAAGCAAAAAGATTCTCCTTCTTTAATTTTATAGGCGTTATCAACAATAGTAACATCATCGCAAACCACATTTCCCGCTTCAATCAAGCGTTGAATTTGCGATCTTGATATGTCCTTAAAACATTCCGATAAAAATTTATCAATTCTCTGAGCCTTAAAATCTTTATTAACTATTGGCGTGTTATAAACATTAGTGTGCGGCATTTTGTTTTTTTTGCTTTCCCAATAACATATCCGTACATAATAAATCAAAAAAACAAACTTGCAAGAGAGGGTTTTTATGGATAAGCTTAAAATAATAAAAATAGTTGTCTTCGTTATGACTTTTTTGCTTATTTTTGGGACACTTTATGCTTTTGGTCTCATTTATAAACAAACAACTCATAAATCTTCTCCAGCCCAAGCAACCTCAATCAACCTCAACCAAACCAAAGGAAGCTATATTGCCGCTTTGTCATCAAACGGCAACGAACTTTATCTTTTAATCAAAGGTGGCGGGCTTTCCGACCGCATAATCACCTTTGACACAAAAAATCAAAGCATTATCTCAACCCTAACTCTCAATTAGGAGCTCTTTCATGGCCGATACCTCCCCTTCCGATGATTTTGACAAACTCTTAGACGATTTTATTGCCTCGCAATTACAAGATGCCGAGGATGCTCTTGTAGAGCAAGAAGAAAAAGAAAACAAAAACTCCTTAACAGATTCAGAAGAAAAAGCTCTTCAGCCTGCAGTTTCTTCCGTAACCGATGTTGTCAGCAAATTTCATGATGAGAACATTGATAAATTGGCTCCCGAAGAGCTTCGACTTTTCAACGCCTATAATGAATTTATCACTGCGGTTACGGCCTGTGGCGAACAAGAAAACATAACCATTCCGTCATTTTTTTTCCGTCCATCGGATTTACTACCGCACTTTCGCCCATCCAAAAGCCAAAACATCAATCAAGACATTCTGAATTGTTGGGAAGTTTTAATTGCCGCCCAACCTACACGCTTGTCTTCTCTTCCAATAAATGCCACGGACGAGCAAATTCTTTCTTTTGCCGAAAAAACCACAGACACTAATCTTCAATCAGCTCTTATTTCCTATGTTGAAACCTTGATTGAGCTTGAATCCTGCGAGATAGCCTACAATTTACGCAAAGTAAACTATGAAAAACACAAAATACAAAAAAAGATTTTTGAGGAAGAACAGCAGCGTCTTGATAAGATGCGCAAATATGCCCAAGCCATTCGAGCCAAAAACTTTCCGATTGATGCCGATATGCTGGTTAACAACTTTTTCAAGACCCTGCGAAAAGACCCCGAAGGAGCCAAAAAAATCCTCGAAAACAATCCGGCCACCTTTGCTCCAATTCAAGTTGACAAAATTCCGCCACGCTTTTTTGGCATGATAAAACCCAAACCTGAAGACGGTTTTAGGGTAAACAGGCAGCTTGGAAAATTCCTAAAAAAACTTAAAGCCTAAAAATTGTGCAAAAATATAGACAAAAAACAAAATTGTTGTTATAATACAGATAATATAGAAAAAACCAACTTTTATACAAAGGGTGAATGTCATGGCTAATAAAAAATCTTCTACACGTACCGTTGCCGACAATGTTCGCAGTTCTGTCTCTTCGCGCCTAAATCAAAGCCAAACTCCAGCGAATGTAAAACCCTTAGTTCAGCAAATAACTGCTCTTCCTGCGCAAGAGCGTGCTTCTCGCTTGCTCAAAGCCTCTGTAGCAATGTATCGCGCCACCACCGATAAAAACTTTTCTCCATCACAAAACCAAATCAACGATTATAAAGCCGCAGTTGACATTATTGCCGCCAAAAGAGGTATTAACCCCGATAAGAAAGGTAATTTTTCTAAAGATCAGCTAGATAAAGAGCTTGCTCCCAAAGAACTAATGAAAAACTTTGCTTCCGATGTTCTCGCCTCATCTTCTGATGAGCAATCCGGGCGAGACCAAATAGAGCAAGATATCAACACCGCTTATGAAAACTCTGCTGTCCCGCAAGAAATCAGCAATTTTAAGAATATTCCGGCCCACAAAACCGATGAAGAAATTATGTCTTTAACTGACGAGGACGAACTCAAAAACTACATGGAGTTTCTTGATCCGGTTGAGCACGAAAGGATTAGCAAACTGCTTGATAAAAAAAACAACCCCAAAGACATTTCCGAAAAAGACGTCGGTATGTTTGACAGGCTGTACCGCGATCCTGATTGGGGCCACAAAAAAGATGACGACAATTTCAAAATTGAGCAAGGCGACATCATCGACTATCTTATGAAAGAGGTTATTTTGGCCTCTGCCGCCTGGGCTGGCAACAAAGCAGCCGGTTTTGTAGGAATTGTCGGTTATGAAATGTCGTCCGCCGCCTATCACAATGTTTTACAACCCGGCTGGAAAAAACTCAAAGAAAAATTATTCAACCGCGAAGAGCAAGATTCTTCCCAGCAAGGGACTCCTCCTCCGTCAAACAACCAACCCAATTCACCCACACCCAATAATCCTACGCCCTCAAACACAAATCAGCAAATCTTTAACAACTTTGTTAACGCTTATACCACCAATACCAACACCCATCAAAGACGTATAGAGGCCTTAATCTCCAATGACCCTCGAAAAGAAACCCTCTTTCACTACATGGAAAGACTTGTCACCAACAACGCCGTAATTGGTGATGACAAAATCATAGAGCTTGGAAGTTCCTCTAAACCTTTTAACGAAATATCTTCAACTGTTGATATCAAAAACCAGCTACTCAACTTTCGCGAAAACATCCGTGAAGAACAATTTGCCTATTTAAATAAACAATTTCCCAACCGCGAACCTGAAATAAGATCCTGGTTTGTTCAACAAACAGAATATGAAGAAGATTATATTAAAACCAACGGCAAACCTACCAAAACAAAAACTAAAAACAAAGAATTCAGTGATGCTCTGGATACCATTCGCACCCGTCAGCTTAAAAATCTTGAAATGTTGCCTGCCGAGCGCCAACTTTTAGCGCAAAAAGATTTATTTGCCGAACATTACGGAGCCTACAAATTTCTAGAACTTTCGCGTTTAGATCCTACCAATTCTGCCTTGACCAACGCCCAAGAATATCAAGCCTTTATGAAAAAAACTCAATGTGAGGCCTCTTATATCTTCCTACAACTTGAACAACAACGCCGCCAAGGCCAAGATGTCCCATCCCGCGAATCTTTGATTAAAACGGCCGAAGAAATGGCTTCTTCCTCCAAACAACGTGGCGAGCAAGGAAACAAACAACCTCTTGAAGATAAAATTTTAACCATCTATAGCGGCAAAACCAACATCCAAGAATCCGAAAATCAAACTCTGTTGAGCGAATACAAAAACCTTGATCCGGGCGAAAAATATGCTGGCGCCATGTTCAATCTTGATTTGCTCACAAAAGAGCTTGGTCAAACAAACCAAGACATTGAAAAACGACGCACTTTGTTAAACAACATAAAAAAATCGATTAAAACAAAATCTCCTGACAAGCAAGATATTTCTAATTTATACAAATCAAGAGGCGGAAGAAACTAATGAAAAAAATACTTAAGTTTATCCGAGGTCTTTCAATCTTTGTTATATGGACACCTTTGTTTGTATCTTTGTCCAATATTCTGATTTATCAGATTTGGAAATTCAATTTTTTATCTTCCGCTTCATGGAACATATTGTCTTCTTTTTGGAATCACGGCGGAGTTATAAAAACAGCATCTGACCTTTTATTGTTACTTTCTTTATTTTTATTGCCTTTCTTATGGTTTACAGGCTTTATTATCTCTCTTAAGATAAACTACTTCAAAGCCTTAGCTGGTTTATTTTCTCGTTTTTGCATATCCCAAAAACCACAACAACCGGAGCGTATAATAATAAAAAATCTAAAAAACTCCAAACAGCTTGTGGAAGACATCAAAAACGAGATAGAATCCATTAAACCTCAAAAATCGGAAGAAGCGAGCAATATCCGTTCGGAAATAACCAAAAAATTATCTCAAGAAATAAAAAACTAAACTATTGTTAACCAATTTAAGAGTACTATACCAAAAAAAATATAATCTGGAGATTTTTGTTGAAACCCTTGCTGATTTTGTTGCGAATAAGCTTAGTTGGCCTTTGTTGGAGTATTTTCTTCATCGAAGGTATTCGCGTTATTTTGCTCACTAATTGGCATTTTGATATATTCCGTCCGACACACTGGATTCACGCTTGGAATCTTTGGTTGTCAGGCTGGGTTATTGATGAACCCAAAGAATGGGCTTTTGTTCTGATTATTATAACGGCCGTTCCGGTTTGGATAACTGTTTGGGCCGCTCTAAGCACTATCCGTTGGGGTATATTGTTTAGTTTTTTTAGCGTTCTTCCGTTTAAGATTTTCAATCGCCTTTTCGGCAAACAAGTTGAAAAATTAGCAGCTTCGGCTTCGGTTAAGGTTGTCAAAAAGAAGAAATCCTATAAAGAAATTCGCCCCAAGAGCATACGACCTCCCTTAGATGAGGGAATAATCCAAAGTGCTTCAGCCTTTGATCAAAATCGCAAATCAGCCCTATCCGGAACTTCTGTTCCGCAAAAAGCCTCTATTCCTCTAGCGCAGACAACAGCTCCAGAACCCAAAGAATTTTCTCATTCTCTGTTTGAACTCGGCGATACAGATTCGGTTGATTTTGATTTATTTGCTGAACCCTCTGTTCCGCAAACCGCTCCTAAGGTTGAGACAACACCATCTCCCGAAGAAAACACTTCACCCTCTTCCAAAGGATCTTCTTCTCATCCTGCGCCTAAAACATCTTTCCAAAACAAACCCTCTCCAACCAAACAAAAAAGCGGAAGTGTTAACTCTTCTTTTGAAATTATCAAACAAAAAGGCTATGAAATCATTACTGGCGTCACTATCAAAAATACCTTTATTGATTTTGTAGGAATATCCAAAAACCAAATTTGCCTTTGTCTCAATGATAAAGAGCCGGGAGATTGGCTGGCCGATGAAGAACGTTTTAATGATGAAGAACCTTTATGGTTTTCGGAAAGTTCACATCGCATTTCACCGGTTAGGAAGATCACCCTCGCACGTGAAATTTTAGAAGAAGAATTAAAGGAAGCAGACCTTTCTTTTGAAATAACACCTTTTGTCATTGAACAAATCGGCAACATCATAAATGCCGAAGATATGTTTGATATCTGGCACGATCTTGGTGTAAAAGTTACTCGTATTGACCGCGGCACTCCCAAAGAAATACCTTTATTTGCCAAGATGCTTGAAGAAGCCGAAGGAGGTGTTGACAAAGCGGTTTTGGATAAGATAAAAAAGTTGATAAGACGTCTTGCATAAAAAGATAAAGAGGCAAACATGGCACTAGAAAAAGAAGGAGAAGAATGGAAAGAATATAACAGCGCTGTACGCTGGATGGTAATAACCGTAACTCTTTCGGTTATAGTTACCATAATTTTGGCTCTTACAGCCATGCCTTTGGCTTATCTTATAGGCAACGGCATTTCTCAAGAAAGTTTTAATGATATTTCTAAATTTTTCTCTTTGGTTTTCAACAAAAGCGGATTTATATACAATCGTTATTGGGTTTGGTTGAAGCAATTGTTTAATTATAATGGCCCCTTTTCCGTCAGCTTGTGGATTCCTATTTTACCTTTTATAAGTTTACCCATTGGTCTCATAATAGGAATAATAACCAACCCTTACCGTTTTCAGTCTAATATTCACGGCTCGGCACGTCTTGCCGAAATGAGCGATGTCAAAAAAATGGGCCTGTTAGACGGATTCTGTATTGTTGTCGGCAAATTCAAAGGCAAGTTGCTGCGCATGAACGAAACTCTGTCGGTATTGTGTTGTGCACCTCCCGGCACCGGTAAAACAGCCGGTGTGGTTATTCCGACCATTTTTAATTCTCCGAATATGAGTATTGTGGTAAACGACCCCAAACCCGAGCTGTGCTTTTCCACTTCCGGCGCCAGAGCCAAAGTCGGCCCAGTTTTCATCATCAACTGGGGTATGGAAGACAATCCGGCAGAAGGCATCTATTACCCAAGCTGGAATCCTCTATCTCCGACAGCTATTCCGGCTCCAGGCCCAAGCCGTGACATGTATGTCGATTCCATGTGCAATGTTTTGGTAGAAGACCCCAAAGGAGGAGCCGATCCTCACTGGTCCAAAACTGGCCGTGCTGCTTTAACCGGATTTATTCACTTTATTGTATCCAAGTGCGAAAAAGCCCGTGCCAACGACTATTTTATCGGTCGTGTATATGAAGGCAAGCTTGATGAAGAGGACAAAAAGGTTTTAGAGGGCTACTATCTTGAAATGAACGACCCGATGGCAATAAGAGCTTTGCAAAATCTGCGTTCCAACTCAATCAATATTGACAACTCTCTCCCTATCGGTACCGGGGCTCTGTTGCCCGAGAAAAGGATTGGCCACGAGGCCTGCATTGCCATGATTTTGGAATGGATTACCGAGGCGCAAATCAAACAATCACAAGACATCAAACGGCGTATGGACGAAGGCGATCAAATGGCAGCCATGGCTGATCCGATGCGTGATTTGCTGGAAGCAGCTATTGACGAGGCTCGCAAATTCGGCTATTCGGCACGTTCTATTGTTGAGTTGAGCCAATTAAGCTCCATGCCCGACAAAGAAAGAGGCTCGGTTCTGTCAACCGCTTTTGCCGGTATAGGAATATTCAAAAACTCGGCCGTGGTTGCCCGCACCAGTTTTTCAGATATCAACTTCAAAGACTTACGCGGGCTCAAAGACCCGATTACCGGCG
>CASDRW010000016.1 GCA_949283275.1 uncultured Pseudomonadota bacterium | reverse complement strand
AGCTCTTGAATGATAAAGTTGATTCTTTGTTAACTATAGCGGATAGACAAGGCTTTTTAAAATAATTTATGATGTCCATTGTAATTTTAACTTTTTATCAGATAAGGAGAAATAACATGGACTTTTACAGCAAATATAAATCACCGCTTGGTTATCAAACCGGTGAAAATCAGATTGATAGCTATGGCGTTGACCACAGCGGGTTCACATTGCGTGATGAGATAGCCTATCAAATGGCTCGTCAACAAAGAGAAAACCAAATTATTAAGAACTATAATAATCAAGGTATAACCCAAGATTATCCGCAATCAGGCAATAACTTTTGGGGAAACTCGCCTGACAACAACTTTGGCTTCGGCTCTTCGCAAATATCCTCAAATATTGAGAATATGCAAAACACGCCCGTGCTAAATGTTCAAAATCAGGCTCAAAATTTCAAACAGCAGGTAACCGATGTCCCGTTAACGCAAAACAACAATGCATATCTCGATTTTAATGGACAAGAATTACGTTGGCATCAAAACAATGAGGTAACTAATTCATGGAAAGCAATGTCGGGTAAGCCAGATTATCAATGTAAAGAATATGACAGCGTAAAATATAAAGGACCATTGCCTGAGGGAAAATGGTTGGTAAGACAATCTCAACATCAGAATTATGACCAAACTCAAACAGTATGGGACAAATTAAAAAATAATCTTGGAAAAGGAAGATGGCCAGGAGGAAAAGATTCTTGGGGAAATAACCGCATTTGGTTGGAACCCGCTCAAGGAACAGATAATAAAAACAGAACAGGTATATCCATTCATGGCGGTAAAGAATATGGCTCAGGAGGGTGTATTGATTTAACAGATAAGATGGATGAATTTACCAATAAATTTAAGAAATATGGGCATGATATGATACTTAATGTAAAATATGATAAAGATTGTTGGTGATTTTTATTGTATTTAAGGTAAATGCTGAATATATTAAAAGAAAATTTAACCGAAGGTGCAATTATGAAAAAAATCAAACTAATACCGTTTTATCTATTGTCAGTATTATATACCTTTGCAGTTTTTGTCATTGCAGTAACATATCCAGATGATATGACAAGTAACAGCATGCCATGGAATGCAGAAGCATTAGGTTGGGCATACGAAAATAGGTTTAACTATACCATTTTTACGATAATAGATTTATTTATAATAATTGCACCTTCGGTTTATGCTTGGAAGAAGCGTAAAACAAATCTCAAAAAAGCCTACATAGTTCTATCCATTCCGGCTTTTGTTTATTTGGCTAGATATATCTATTTTACTAATTTTTTTAATATATAAATTCAGCCTTCGTGATGATCACAAATAACTTGTAACTAGGGGAGGGTTCTGCAACTTTAGGCTAACAGCATCACCATTTCAAACGGCAGGTATAAAAACTGCCGTTTTTGCGCCGCTACGAAAGCTAAAGCTTTCTACTTGCGCGAACAACTAACCTTTGCCGTGGTCGTTCCTCCCTTGCAAAGCTAAGAGAAGTTTCTTTTATAAATCAAGCGCTTAATCGAGTTCGAATGTTCATTTTGGGAAAATGTCATTTTGGGAGAATTTTCCGAACTCGTTTGATGATAATCCTTTATTTTTCAATAGATTGACTGAGTTGGAATCAGATTATATTCACATCCATTACAATTTTATTCTTGACAAATACATATACTATGTATAGGTATATTGAATATACTCATTGGGGGTATGTGTTAACTTGTTTAGGAGAAAATAAATGAACGAGAATAAAAACTGCTGTTGTTCATCAGGTTGCCACTGCGGCGACAACTGCCAATGCACGGAAGATAACAAATGCTGTCCGGAATGCACCTGCTATGTTCGCAAGAATAAAGAACTGGTACGTAAATTTTATGAATTGATTGCAGCCCGTCGTTATGATGAAGCTGCCGAGCTGTGCAGTGAGGATTTTGTGTATTATCCGGAAGTCCATACTAAGTTAAAAGGCGTTCAGGCTTTTATTGATTTGGAACGCAGCAATATGGATCCGTTCGGTGACTTCAAGATGACCAATCAATTTATGCTGGCTGATGAAGACCGGGTTGCGGTTTATCTGACCTTTGAAGGAACTTTACAACAAGATGAATGGCACGGCGTTCCGGTAAAAAACAAAGATGTTTATATGGATTTTATGTGCATATTAAAGGTTAAACATGGCAAAATTGTGGAAAAACGTGCCAAATATGACCGTTATGACATTTTCAAACAGCTCGGTGTTACCAATTTGCCGCTCAAATAGTGTACTCAGCCGGGGCAACATATATGTTCCGGCTGTACTTTTTTGATTTAAGAATGTATTGTTTTAAGGCTGGTTTTTGATTTTATGCAGAAAGGGTTGAAATGGAAAAGCATCCGAGCCATATAGAAAATATCCCCCGTTTGAACCGTATCGCCGGACAAATTGAGGGAATTAAGAAAATGATTGAAGACGGTCGTTACTGTCCCGAGATTATCAGCCAGTTGCGTGCTGTTCGCGCGGCAGTGAAAGCCGTGGAATCCAACATTTTGCAGAAACATTTGCAGCATTGTGTCGCACAGTCTTTTGCCTCTGCTGAAGACAAAGATAAAAAAATTGAAGAACTTAAAATGCTGTTTGATAAGTTTAACGATTAACAGAAAGGAATTTACAATGGAATTTCAACAAATCCGTGGAGCTACCGTCAAAATCACCTATGGAAGCGGGATTTTTCTTGTTGATCCGTTTTTTGCCGCCAAAGATAAATATCCGCCATTAGAAGCCGGTCCGTTTCCAGACAAAAGATGGCCGACAGTCAATTTACCGATGAGTATTGAAGAAATAATTTCCAGAATTGATGCTATCATTGTTACCCATCTGCACCCGGATCATCTTGATGAATTTGCCGTTAAAGCGCTGCCAAAGGATATTCCGCTGTTTGTGCAGGATGAAACCGATGCGACGGTTGTTCGGCAATATGGTTTTGAAGATGTAAGAATTTTGAGCTATAGCGGTACAAAATTTGGAAATATTACCATGTACCGCATTGACGGACTACACGGACATCCCGAAACAACACAGAAATATTATGATGCCGGAAATTTGAGAGAAACCGCCAGCGGCATTGTTTTTGAAGCCGATAATGAAAAGACGTTTTATCTGGTCGGCGATACTATTTGGTATGAGAAAGTAGACGAGGCGATAAAAAAATACCGACCGGAAATCATTGCGGTTAACGGTGCGGATGCCCAGTTTGCGGACAGTGGTTCCATTATCATGGGGCTGGACGATATTTTACAGGTCTGCAAAGCCGCTCCTGAAGCTAAAATCATTGTGACGCATTTAGATGCTGTTCCTCATGCTCTGGTCGGCCGTAAGGAAGTTAACGAACTTATTGTGCAGCATAAATTATTTGAACAGATTGTTGTTCCCGATGATGGGGAAGTATGCCATTTTGAAGGAAAAGAATGATAAGATTTTATGGCTTTTAGTTTTTGAACTGATATTCTTACTTACACATCTTTTGATAAGTTTTTGTATTGTTTTTTATTTATCTGAAACAAATTATATGAAGTAAATTTTTTGCAAAAATCAGCTCGGAAACTGTGAGGTAAGCATCACCAATGCAAACAGCAGCCTGCAAAATGGCTGCTTTTTCTTTATTTTCCAAGGCTTTCAGCGAGTTCGAATGTTCATTTTTTTAATTTCTGGTTTTGGGAGGTTTTTACGAACTCATTTATGCAAAAGTCTTTATTTTTTAATGTGTTGAGTGAGTTTAAATCTCGTTAGGTCTCGGGGATACTTGTTTGTGATTTTTTTAGTTTTACTTTTTCTTAAAGCTTAATAATTTATAGTCTGATTAAAGAAAGGATGAGCTATGACGGAAAAAGAAAAAATGTTAGCTGGCGAGCTTTATGATTGTGCCGATGCGGAACTAATGTCTATTTGGTATAAAGGAAAAAATTTGGCTCAAAAATATAATAATCTGGCTTATGAAGATAACAAAACTCAGCAGGAAATATTGTCAGAGTTGCTAGGAGAAAAGGGAAATAATGTTCAAATTACAGCTCCCTTTTATGTTGATTACGGAAAGTTTATTTTTATCGGCGATGATACAGAAATTAATATGAACTGTGTATTTTTGGATTGTAATAAAATTACAATCGGTCATCACTGTTTGATTGCACCAAGTGTTCAAATTTATACCGCCTATCATCCTCTCTGTGCTAAAGAACGCTTTGCTAATGATTCAAATTGGGCGGTGTCTCGTTCGGCACCTGTAAAAATTGGTAATTATTGCTGGATTGGAGGTGGCTCTATTATTTTGCCTGGAGTGGAGATTGGCAACAATTGTGTCATTGGGGCTGGCAGCGTTGTTACAAAGAACATTCCGGATAATTCCGTGGCGGTTGGCAATCCTTGTCGGGTTATAAAAACCTTGCCTGAAAGCTCGAGAACCGTGAGTTAAGCATCACCATTTCAAACGGCAGGTATAAAAACTGCCGTTTTTGCGCCGCTACGAAAGCTAAAGCTTTCTACTTGCGCGACCAACTAATCTTTGCCGTGGTCGTTCCTCCCTTGCAAAGCTAAGAGAAGTTTCTTTTATAAATCAAGTGCTTAACCTAGTTCTGGTGTCCATTTTTTGAAAATAGCATTTTGGGAAGATTTTACGAACGTATTAGTCTGAAATTTTTTATTTTCCAAAGAGTTGTTCTGATTTAAAATTGAAATCCCCTAATTTTAAAAATTAGAGGATTTACGATACATGATTGCTTTGGGAAATAAGTAAGGAATGAAGTATTT
>CASDRW010000015.1 GCA_949283275.1 uncultured Pseudomonadota bacterium | reverse complement strand
TACGCAAAACCTTTGCTTTGTCAATTGACAAGAACTCGGTTCATGGTTCGGATTCGCCCGAAAGTGCTGCTCGCGAAATAAGCTATTTTTTCAGCCAAATTGATATATTCTAAGCCGGAGTTTTATTTTGTTTAGATTTATTGTTATTTTTATCCTGACACTATTTTTAAGTACTGCCACCTTTGCCGCAGACGAGCGTTTTGTTGTCGAGATTAAAGTTGACGTTACCGATGAAAACGCCTCAATTGCCCGTGAAAAAGCTCTTTCCAACGCCACAAAAGCAGCCATTACGGCAGTTGCTAGGCGCATTTCCACCCAAGAAGGAGCCAACCGCATAGCCTCGATGAGTGATGCTCAGCTAATTAATTTTATCAAAGAGACCTCTATTTTGAATGAAAAGAACTCCGATATTCGCTACATGGCCGACTTACGCATCATAATAAACGAGGATTTGCTCAAAGAATATATGAAAGAGCGTGAAATTCCCTTGGTTACCCATAGTGATGCCTCAATTATGGTTATTCCATTGTTTAGAGAATTCAGCGAAGATACACCTTTACTATGGGAAGTTGACAACCCGTGGAAACAAGCCTGGGACAGCTCAAGCAACACCTCTGCCATAAAGATATTTCCAATTCAAAGCTCTTCCGGCAACATGGCCGCCCTTGATGCCCTCAAGGCCGCATCCGGCGATGCCGAAGCGCTAAGCAAAGTTATGCGGATGTCATCAGCCAGCGATGTTTATGTGCTTGATGCCGCTTATGACGGAGTTGAGGGGCTTAAAATTGACATAACCTCGCTTTCTGGCAAGCATCTAAGCACAAAGGTTTCAGGAGCCAAATCATCTGGAGCCGAACTTTTCAACAAGGCCGTTTTACAAACAAGACAAAAGATTGAAGAACTTGTTTTGGCAGACACTCAGGCACAAGCATTGAATGAATTGGAGCTTACGATACTATATCCGTTTTCTTCTCTCGGTCAGTGGATAACGGCCGAGCAAAAGATAAAAAGCCTTCCTGCCGTATCCGCGATGGAGGTTCAAGCCATGGCGCAAGGCAAAGCTCAATTCAAGATACGTTACCAAGGCGATATTTCAAACATCCAACGTCAGCTTATATCGAAAGGATATCGCCTTGAAAACGGCGGCAATTATATGATTTTACAAAACATCGGAGGATAGCACATGCCCAACACAAACAAGACCGAAAACAGAAACTGGATTTTTTGGCTAATTATTTTCGGAATTTTTGCTCTTTTGGTATACACCTTGCGTTCGGTTTTATTGCCTTTTGTTACCGGCATAATCATTGGTTATCTGCTTGATCCTTTAGCCACAAAATTCGAGCGTCTCAAGATAGGACGTACGGCGGCAACTTTTTTGGTTTTGTTTTTGGTTGCGGTTATTTTGATTCCGGCAATCATAGCACTTGTCGGCATGGTAGATGAGCAACTATCGCAGTTTATCACGGCGGTTCCGGGATACATGGCCTCACTAAGCAAGAAGATAGAACCGGCCATTTTAAGTTTACAAGATCACATTCCCGGTTTCAGCCGCGAAAAAATCCGCGAATATCTGGAAGGCAACATGTCCAACGGGCTAAAATTATTGGGCGGAGTTTTGCGCAAACTCATCACCAGCGGCTATGCTTTGTTCAACATCTTATCGTTGCTGTTGATTACACCGGTTGTAGCCTTTTACATGTTGCGCGATTGGCACAGTTTCATCAAAAAG
>CASDRW010000014.1 GCA_949283275.1 uncultured Pseudomonadota bacterium | reverse complement strand
TAAATTTGCTTTAGACTTTTGTGTATCCTTGTCGGTTTTTTTTGATTGCGTAGAGCTGAGGATAAAAATTTGACTTTCGTTTCAGTATCATACCAAGACAGATAAGAGATAAATAAATCATAAGAAATTAATGCATTGTATCTGTCTAATTCTTTTTCAGTTGCTATAATGTACGGGATAATATGATAAAAAATATTGTCAAAAATAATTTCTTTGTCATGGTCGGGTGTATCATTATTGTCTTCGGTAGTGATAATTTTAGGTAGCTGTTTGATTAGCGATAGATAAGGAACGTTAAATTCTCTCGTGTTGTCAAGCATTTATCTTCTCCATTAAATATACAGATGGCTTAAGTCTAACCCTTCATATACTAATTTTTCGTTTAATTCATCAGCTAAGACTTTGATACTGATTGTTCCATAGTGTTCGGAGAGGGAATTAGAACCCTCCCAGCCACAAAGTCTTTGTACGCGGTCAATCGGGCAGTTGTTGTTTCGTAGAATCGTTCTAACGGTATGGCGGAACGAGTGAAAAACAAGTCCTTTGTCCTTCAAACCGAGAGAATCAAGGAGCTTTCCAAACCATTTGGAGGGTTGAGCAGAAAACTCTCCGCGAGAGTTAGGTGTTAAATCCATAAAAATGCGTTTGTTTTTGGCAGGGCTTTGTTTTTGCATTAAATTTACAAATTCCAAAAATCCTAATTTGATAAGCTCTTGATGAATAGGAATTTTGCGGATACCGGCTTTAGTTTTGACGTGTTTACCGTCATTTTCGTTGATGCTGATAAACTTAATACCATCTTCTTCTTGAATATCATCAAATTGGAGCTGACAAATTTCATTAAGTCTGGCACCTGTATATAAGCCCAAAAGCCCAATCCAAAAGAATGAGCGACGCTGTCGGTTATTATCCCAATGCTTGGAATAAAAGTCACTGTGAAAGATTGTTTGTAATTGTGAAAGTGTAAATGTTTGATATTTATTGCTCTCCTTGGATATGATAGGGGCAGGAATATCAATTTCGTTAATAGGATTTTCTATAATATATTTACGCTTTTCTGCCCAGTTAAAAATTGTTTTAAGGGACTGAATATAATCGGCTCTTGTCTTTTCGGAGATGCATCTTTCAGGATGTTTTTGGCAATCCTTTATGATGTGAGGAATATCTTGTGGTGAAATAGTCTTATCTAAGCGGGTAGGAAGCCACTGTAAATTTATGGTTAGAGTTTGTAAATCCTCGTCAGAAATATCTCGTATTTTTTTGTGTTCCAACATCAGACTCATAATATAGAGCCGTTGGTTAATTTTGTCCTTCTGTGTTTGAGATACATTGTTGCGCGACATTTCATTATTATACACTTCTGATAAGTCGGCTAAACTTAAGTTGGGCTTTTTATAAGTAATTGGGTGTGTATAAGGAGCAATGCTTTGTTCTAATAACGGAGGAGAACTAATAAGTTGAACAGGTTCTTTAATTGGTGCGCCTTTTATATAGTCGATAATTATTTCAAGATATTGAATAAATGCTAACATAAAAGAATGTAAAAAAATTTTTTTGCAGTTTTCACTGGGCATCTGTAAATGATTTTTTTGAAGGTAGTTGGCGACCTCAATTTGTATATATTGGTAGTCTTTTGCGTGAAATCGTTCAATGTTTTCTTTTAAAAGCTGATTGTAATAGTTTAAGCTATCTATGCTTTTGGTAATAATTTTTTTGTCTTTACTTATGTTGTCAAGGCAATAGTTAAGGGCAAAAGTTTCTATTGCTCCTTTATCATATTCGACGGGAGATAATGGTACGTCTGAAGATATCTTAGAAAGCATCTCGTCAATATCGTCATCACTGTTATTTTCAAAACCGGTTAAATTAAGCATTTGTTCTTCTCTTAAAAATCGTGCGTTTACTTTTGCAATTATAGAGCAACTTCTGATGCTTGCAACTTTTTTATCTGTGGTATGGAGAGAAATCCATATTTGCTTTTTTCTAAAAATAGGAAACAATTTACGAGGTATATTAATAACCTCGTAAAAAGAAGAGCCTCGATTCAATAAAACCATGAAATTAACCTCATTATAAGGCCAATATCAATGAGATTTATTAGCAGAAGTTATTAGCAGAATTGATTTTTTACAGCTTATTAAAACAAAAAGCCTTGCAAAAACAAGGCTTTATTTCAAAATTGGCTGGGGTGGCTGGATTCGAACCAACGAATGTCGGCACCAAAAGCCGATGCCTTACCACTTGGCGACACCCCAATCTCATCAAACTTCGTTATATCTAGTCTATTTTTTTTTATTTGGCAAGAGATTTTTTTGCGTGGTGCTGTTTTTTTATAAAAAAAGGAGCTGTGACTTTTGACCACAACTCCAAAAATTGTTTTTTTAGTTGATTTCCTCGATATTCTGAATCGGGATGAGGTCATCCTCGCTCATCCTGAAATCAACTCTTACCTTTTTGCCAACTCGGTCAATCCAGCGGACATTCGGTGTAATCTCTGAGAAGGCGTAGAAGGTTTTGCCTTCATACTCTTCAAACAGAAAATTATACCTGCTACCCTCCTGGCGGATCTTCTTGATGGTCAGGATTTGCCCACCCAAGTCTTTGCCGTCAGATGGCAGAGAAGTCTGCTGCAGGCTCATCTGATATGAGCGAATGTATGCGGCGTAGGCTTCCTCTTTGGTTTTTCCGGCTCCGACAACATTGACGTTCTTGACTGAGCAAAAGCCATGGCCGACAATCTTACGTCCGCTAGTTATGGGGGCGTAATAGGTTTGCAGGCCGCCGATGTTGTACATGACCGCATCTCCAACCTCGTAGGAAGGATATTTGGCTGTCCATTCATTGGCTTGGATGGCACTTTCTGCCCGGTTCTCGTCAATGCCGGACATTTTATAAAATGTTCCGACACCGGTCTTGGCGTTGACTAGGATGAAGCCCGATGTCGAGGCATCGTTGCCGACTGAGGTTAACCCTGCATAGTAGCAGCACTCTTTCTGACCATATACTGTCTGCAAATTATTGGGGCGCAGACGGTCTTGGTCTGACCAGTTTATAAAACCATGAATAAGATCATAGTGTTTATAAATAAGTTTTTTGGTCAGAGCCATTGGCTGGACGACATCAATAAACTCAGGGGTCTTATCAATGTCGTAGTTCTTCACCTCTCCGGTTTGCATGTCGACTATAATTGAGCCAATCACTTTGTCTCCGCTCCAACCAATTTGGTTTTCAATTTGAGCAAAGACATTGTAAGGACGACCATTGCCATCGATTTGGATGCCGGTATCTTTTATCTTGCTCGTAAAGCCGGAATAACGCACATGACGACGTAATTCGTGACTGAAATAAGCAGATTGGAGATATCTCATCTCAAGAGGCTGACCGTTGACAGCGGTTACCATATGCACCAGATTCTCGTTAGTGGCACTTACAATAATGTACGCCGGGGAGCTTCCACCTGTCTGTCTCCATTTGAAGAAACCTTTGAACTCCAGCGGGGCGACATAGATAAAATCATCTTCAAAAGAAAGATGATAATTTTTGCCCAACCCGTCGGTGATGTCAAAGCTACCTGTTATGGACTGGAGCGATAACTCTCCAATCTTATACTGCGAGCCAAAGGCCGGGATCTGTCCCATGACAGCCTCAGCTAGGACTCTGGCAACATCGGGAGACACGGTGCGCATTTTCTCCAGCGACACCGGTGATATGCTCTCGTTGAACAACGAGTCTTGATTGATGCGGATATCATCTTGCGATGTTATCATGGCATAATCATCATTGCTCATCTCAAGCAAGGTGCGGTGTTTCTCGGTGTTTACCCAGCGACCGGAGCAGATGCTCGTGATGATCATGGCAATGATCAGAAGCAAATACGGCGGTAAGCGCCAGAGAAACTAAAATATACGTTCCCATCTTTTTTGTTTTTCGCTTTTTTGTTTATGAGGCGCGCGGGTCCTTAACCCTCCTTGTTTTTAATAATAAAAAATTTGTAATATTTGTTTGATGGAAAGAATATAGTATATTTTGTCTATTTGGTCAGTATGATATTTGCACATTATTTTTTTGATAATGCGGGACACCTCAGGAGATGGTTATGTTGTTTTATGCTTTTTTGCGGCGTTTGGTTATTTTTTTGGCAAAGGCTTTGATTTTGCTGCGCAAGTTGAGCGTGTTTTGAATTTGCCTTTTTTTCTTGTCTTCTTTTACTTTGAGAAGCTCCAAATCCCGCTCTGTGGCCAGTTTGTCAAGGAGGGTTTTGACCACATGGTCAAGCTCTGAATTTTCGCGGTAATCTGCCGGAAGCGCAAAATTGACGCGATTGTCCATCAATAATTTGAGTGCGGTTTTGCGATGTTTGCTTTT
>CASDRW010000013.1 GCA_949283275.1 uncultured Pseudomonadota bacterium | reverse complement strand
TTGTCGATGTTTTGGCAAAGGCTATTGATGCCAAATCTCCTTATACCGGGTTGCATTGTCAAAAAGTACCGATTATTACCAGAATGTTGGCAACAGCTGCTGTGCAAGAGACCGAAGGACCGTTGAAAAATTTTGAAATGTCGGATAATGATTGGTACGCACTCCATATTGCATCATGGTTGCATGATTGTGGTAAAATTATTACACCGGAATACATTATTGATAAATCTGCAAAACTTGAAACTATTAATAATCGGATACATGAAATAAGAAATCGTTTTGAAATATTGCGCAGAGATGCTCATATCGAATATTTGCAAAAAAGGCTTAATAATATTGATACAAAAGAAAATCTGCAAGCTGAATTCGTGGCAAAAGTGGAAAGTTTGGTTGATGATTTTGAGTTTGTAGGAAGATGTAATATAGGAGATGAACCTTTAACCAAACAAGATATGGATAGGCTTGATAAAATTGCCGAGCGTAGTTTCGTGCGATACTTTAATCGTATGATTGGACTTTCGTGGGGAGAGAAAAAGTTAATAAATACTCCGTCTACTTATACTAATCCGGAAGTGGAATATGTGTTGCAAGACAGGCCAGAGCAAGTGGCCGGACCTTATAATCAGGGTGAACTTACCAATATCAAAATAAAGCAGGGTACGATTAATGATGCCGAAAGGCAAAAGATTAACGAACATATTGTTACCACAATTAATATGCTTAAAAATCTGCCGTTTCCGCCGGAGTTGGCTAATATTGTAGAATATGCTGGTGCTCATCACGAAAGAGTGGATGGCAAAGGTTATCCTAACGGGTTGACCGGAGAGCAAATGTCAATCCCGGCCAAAATTATGGCGATTGCTGATGTTTATGAGGCGTTGACCGCTAAAGACAGACCTTATAAAGAACCTAAAAAACTGTCTCAAGTTTTGAGAATTATGCAGGAAATGAAAAATACCGGTCATTTGGATCCTGATTTGTATGAATTGTTTATAAAAAGCGGGGTTTATTTGGATTATGCCAAGGAATATATCGATAAAGACCAAATTGATGATATTAATCCTGAGGAGTTTTTATAAATGTTAAAGGTCTTTCCCGTGTTGTGCCGCGAAAATTATATGGATAATTATGCCTATATAGTAATTGATGATAAAACAAATACGGCGGCGGTAATTGATCCGTCAGAGGCTGATAAAGTTGTTGCAAAATTTGATGAACTAAAGGTTTGTCCGCAATATATCTTAAATACTCATCATCATTTTGATCATGTGGACGGTAATTTGATTTTGAAAGACAAATATAAAGCAAAAATTGTTTGTAATGAAGCTGATATGCACCGTATAGAAGGGGCCGATATTGGGGTTAGAGCCGGGGAAGAATTTGCCTTGGGCGAGGCAAAAGCTAAAATTATTGATGTTTCGGCGCATACCAAAGGCCATATCTTGTATTATTTTTATGCAGATAAGGTACTGTTTACCGGAGATACACTGTTTAATTTATGTGTCGGCGGTATTTTTGAGGGAACAGAAGAAGAGATGTTTAGAGCTTTGGCTAAAATAAAAGCGCTGCCTGATGATGTGATGTTTTATCCCGGACATGAGTATACTATGGGCGGAGCAGGGTTTGCTTTTCAATATAATAAAGGAAATGAAGATATCAGAAAATATTTGACAAGAGCAAGAACCCGTTTGGCGCAAGGGCTGCCGGTGGCGCCGGTAAGCTTGGGTGAGGAAAAGAAATGCAATCCTTATCTGGAAGCGGAAACTTTGCAAGATTTTAGGTGCTTGTAAAAAAGATTTTTAATCAAATTTTATTCTTTTAGCAATAAACTATGAGGCATAAATAAAAGGAGAATCGATGTTGCTTTATGTCTTGAGTGCTTTTGTGTTTGGGGCGTTTGTGCCTTATATGGCAAGGCGTTTTGCCAAATTTATGCCGGCAACTTTTGCCATGGCGGTGGTTGAAATGTTTAGGCCGGGGAAAAGAACGAAGGCGTATTATCAGGTGAAAGAATATAAAAAATTTATGTGGCGCTCGCTTATGTCGGGGATAATAGCCGCGGCTTTGACTGGGGGTGCTTATTGGCATTTCGACAGTAATAATTTCGGGTTTGTCGCCTGTTTTATATGGTTGTTGTTGTTATTGGCCGAAGTTGATTATAGAACCTTTTTATTGCCGGATATTCTGACCGTGCCGTTATTAATTATCGGTTTTGCTGCGGCAGCTTTTAATTCTGGTTGGGTGGTAGTTGAAGACTGCGCAATCGGAGCGCTGGTAGGCTATTTCTTGCCGGTGGCGGTAAGTTTGCTGATTGCGGGATGGAAAAAAGATGCTTTCGGCGGCGGAGATATAAAACTGTTGGCAGCACTTGGTGCTTGGCTGGGGATGGATGGATTGTTTTATGTCATTGTTACGGCATCAATTGCCGGAATAATTTATGCTTTGATAAGACGAAAAAAAGAATTAGCATTCGGACCGATGTTGGCATTGGCCGGAATAGTTGTTGCATTCTGGCTTTTTTGAGCTATGATAAAGACGAAGTGTTATTAGACGGAGGAATTGATGGTTAATAAAAAGAGAGTTGCCAGAAAATTTATGCAGCTGTATTACAATGATGATCAGCGAAGACTGGCAAAATTGGTTACCGGCTTTAGTTTTGATATGTTTATTATGGCGGTTATTTTGGCTGATGCCATTGTTTTGGGTTTGATGACTTCTCCGACCATGGAATTTTATTTCGATAACGGCTTGTTCTTGCTTGATAGGGTGTTTATGGGAATTTTTATGGCTGAGATGTTTTTGAAAATATTTGCCCTTAAACGCAAGTTTTTCCAGTCGGGATGGAATATTTTTGATTTGACGATTGTAGTGGTATCGTCTTTGCCGTTTATGAGCGCTTTTATCGTGTTGAGAACTTTTAGATTGTTTAGATTGTTGAAATATTTTAACAAGTTTAACAAGATGAACAATTTGGTGGCGGTGTTTTTGGAGCTGCTGCCCTCGTTTGCATCGTTTTTGGCAATATTTGCGGTGTTTTTCTATGGATTTGCAATTATTGCGGTTAATCTTTATGGGGATAGTTTTGTTGTGTTTGGTGATTTGGGCAGTGCTTTGTTTACCTTGTTGCAGGTGTTTACTTTGGACGGATGGGCAACGACGATAGCAAGACCTGTAATGATGATTTATCCTGAGGCTTGGGTGTTCTTTGCTGCAGTAGTATTGGTGTCGTTCTTGCTGATGGTAAGCTTTGTGGTTTCGGCTATAGCTCAAGTGGTGGGAATACTCAAAAAAAACGCATAACAGTACCTTAACGGTAAAATGCCTTTTTGTAAAAAAAGGCGTTTTTTTTTGCAACTCTCTTGACAACGGCTTTTTTGATAACTAACTATGCCTCTAGAATTAAAATTAAAGGAGTAGCAAAATGAAAATAAGACCTTTGCATGATCGTGTGTTGATTAAAAGATTGGAAGAAAATACTAAAACTGCCGGCGGAATTATTATTCCGGATACGGCTAAAGAAAAGCCCTCGGAAGGGTTAATTGAGGCTGTCGGCGACGGGGCTAGAACTGAGGACGGAAAAATTATTCCGCTTAATGTCAAAGTTGGTGATAAAGTGTTGTTCGGTAAATGGTCCGGAACTGAGGTTAAGGTTAACGGTGAAGAAAGACTTATTGTCAAGGAATCGGAAATCTTGGGTGTTATTGAAGAATAAAATTTTTTGAGAGGATTATAGAAAATGGTTGCTAAGAATATTGAGTTTGGAACTACGGCCAGAGAAAAAATGCTTAGAGGTGTTGAAACTTTGGCAAAAACCGTTAAAGTTACTTTGGGACCAAAAGGGCGTAACGTGATTTTGGATAAAGCTTATGGTGCGCCAAAAATTACCAAAGACGGCGTTTCGGTGGCTAAAGAAATTGAGCTGGCTGATAAATTTGAAAATATGGGCGCTCAACTGGTTAAAGAAGTGGCGCAAAAAACAGCTGATAAGGCCGGCGATGGAACCACAACCGCTACCGTTTTGGCCGAGGCTATTATTAAAGAAGGCTGCAAAGCCGTTGCCGCCGGTATGAACCCGATGGATTTGAAACGCGGTATTGATTTGGCGGTTGAGGCGGTGGTTAATGATGTTAAGTCGCGCTCGGTGATGATTAAAACCTCGGCCGAAGTGGCTCAAGTTGGTACAATTTCGGCCAACGGCGATAATTCTATCGGTGAGTATTTGGCAAAAGCCATGGAAAAGGTTGGCAACGAGGGTGTGATTACGGTTGAAGATGCCAAAGGACTTGATACCGAACTCGATGTGGTTGAAGGTATGCAATTTGACCGCGGATATTTGTCGCCTTATTTTGTAACCAATCCGGAAAAAATGATTTGCGAGTTTGAGGCTCCTTATATCTTGTTGTATGATAAGAAAATTTCTAATTTGCAGCCCTTAATTCCGGTATTGGAGGCAATTGTTCAGTCGGGTAAGGCTTTGGTGATTGTGGCTGAAGACATCGAAGGCGAGGCTTTGGCTACCTTGGTGGTTAACAGACTGCGCGGCGGATTGAAAGTTTGTGCGGTTAAGGCTCCGGGATTTGGCGACAGACGCAAGGCTATTTTGGAAGATATTGCCATTTTGACCGGTGGTCAGGTCGTATCTGAAGATTTGGGCATGAAACTTGAGAATGTTACCTTGGAAATGCTGGGTACCGCCAAGAGAGTCGAAATCACAAAAGATGACACCACAATTATTGACGGTGCCGGCGAGAAAGAGCTGATTGAGGCTAGAGCTAATCAGATTAAACGTCAAATCGAGGAAACTTCATCTGACTATGATCGTGAAAAACTGCAAGAACGTTTGGGCAAACTCTCGGGTGGTGTTGCCGTAATTAAGGTTGGCGGCGCATCTGAGGTTGAGGTTAAAGAGAAAAAAGACCGCATTGATGATGCTTTGCATGCAACCAGAGCCGCTGTTAAAGAAGGTGTGGTTGCCGGCGGCGGTTGTGCTCTCTTATATGCGACAAAGGCTTTGGATAAATTGGATCCGCAAAACCAAGACCAAAAGGTTGGTATTGATATTATTCGCAGGGCTTTGCAGGCGCCAATTCGTCAAATTGCCGAGAATGCCGGTGTTGACGGCGCTTTGGTTGTCGGCAAGTTGTTGGAAGGCAAAGATACCAACTTTGGCTATAATGCCCAAAAAGGTGAATATGTCGATATGGTAAAAGCCGGTATTATTGACCCGACCAAGGTGGTCAGAACCGCTTTGCAAGATGCCGCATCGGTTGCCGGTCTGGTGGTTACTACCGAGGCTATGGTGGCTGAGGCTCCGCAAAAAGAGTGTTCTTGCGGGTGCGGCGGTCATGGTAATCCTGCCGGAGGTATGGGAGGCATGGGATTCTAGGCTTGTGTTTTACAAAAAACAAAAAGCTCTCGCGATTGTTGGCGGGAGCTTTTTTGTTTGTTAGCGGGATTTGCCGGCAAGATTTAGCGTTTGAATTAGAGAGTTGGTATGAGTGTGGCCTTTGGGGCGTTTGTGGGTCATAATTACAAAAGAATAGGGTTTGAGAGCATATTCACTGCCGGGTTTTAGCTCTTTAACAGTAGTTTCGTCTGTTGTTTGAGACGTATCTAAAATAAGCTGCCAATTGCCACCTGAGGGCGGAGCAGGGAGTTTGTAGTTGATGGTGTAGTAATTATCGCCCGAGGCCATAATTAAAAAATCATCATCGTGTGGTCTTGTGCCTGAGGAGGTGCCGTTTAGCATATAGGCGCCGGTTTTGTGGTAGGGTTGTGCCCATTCGGCGGCAGTCATTTCCGAGGCATCAGGGCGGAGCCAAGTAATATCTTTGATGCCGTTTTGAGGATTTGTGGCTCCGGTATACAAGCTTAAGTCACTAAAAATAGGATGATCACGGCGCAGAGCATTAAGTCGGCAGATATGTTTGAAAAGGCGCTTTTCGTTATCGTTTAAGCTTTTCCAATTAAGCCATACGCTGGAATCGTCAATACAATAGGGATTGTTGTTAGGCGAGGCATAACCAAGCTCGTCGCCGTTGCGTATTAGAGGAATGCCCTTGCTTAGAATGTTTAATGCGGCTGCACTTAAGGCTCTGCGATATAACTCTTCATCGCTATGGGATTTGGCATAGATATCAGGGCTGCCGTCGCGGCCGTTTTCGCCGTTGGGGGTGGTGTCTTTGGGGTATTTGAAAGCACCTACCAGGCTAAAACCGTCGTGAGTAAATGCCGTACCAACAACGGCAGATTCATTTTTGTCGCGGTCAATAATGGATGAGCCCGAAACTTGGTTGCCGAATTCTCCGGCTGTATTTTCGCGGGCGCTGAAAAAGTCGGCGGTGAAATTGCGGCGTTTGTCGCTCCATTCTTTAACTCCGGGGACAAGGTTGCAAAAACGTCCGGTATAATTGCCGCCCATGGCACTCCACGGCTCGACAGACATTTCCATCTTTAAGTTATTGGCGGCAAAGCGGAGCTCTTGAATAAAAGCGCCGTTGTCTTGAAAATGACCATAATTATCAAGCGCGTTATCACCGGCCAAGTCCCACCTGATACCGTCAAATCCCAAGCGGTGCATGTGGATGATATAATCATGAAGGAGTTGATGGCCCAAAGCACTATCAAGATTAAAGTTGTTATGGCAGCCGGTGGTGTTCATATAATCGGATAGGTTGTTGCCTTGGGGACGATAATAGGACGGACTGTCCAACAGCTTGAACGACAAAGCTCGGTTCCAGTAGCCGCGGGCTGCGTGTTCGCCGGTGTGGTTGAGAACAGCGTCTATGGTTACTTTGATATTGTTTTGGTGCAATTTGTTGATTACTTGGACCAAGTCTTGGAGGTTGCCGTAGCGGGGGTCAATGGCAAAATAGCAATAGGGGTTGTAGCCCCAATTGTCAAAGCGGCCTTCAATCTCTTGGATTTGCCGCCCAGGGCAAGTGGGGGTTAGAGGCATTAGCTCAATATTGTTGATGCCAAGCTTTTTAAAATAGTCGATGGTCCAATCATCAGACAGGGCGGAAAGCTTGCCCCTTTTTGATTCTGGAATATGGGGATTTAGAAAAGTAAAGTTTTTGACATGAGTTTCGTAAATGGAGTTTTGACCAATGGAAAAATCAGGGCGGTGATTAAGATAGGGATAACGGGAGGTGTCAAAAATTTCGTTTGCGTTAACCAAAACCGATTTGGGCATTATGGAGGCGGTATCAATATCGTTTTCAACGCTGAGAGCCTCAGATTGCCAATGGGAAAAACTTTTGGATATTTCAAGCGCATAAGGGTCGATGGCCAGTTTGTGCGGGTTGAAAAAAAGCCCTTTGTCAGGATTGTATTCGCCATGGGCACGGTAGGCGTATTTTTGTCCGGGACGAAGATTGGGAACCTCGGTTTGCCAGGTGTTGCCTTGGCGAATAAGCGAAATGCGGGTTTCTCTTTTTTCATCGGCCGAAAACAAGCACAGCTCAATGGCCGAGGCATGTTCTGAGGCAACGGTAAATGTTGTTTTTTGCGGGGTGTAGATTGCACCAAAAGATGGAGAATTTTTCATTGCCGGCTCCGTTATGGTTTGATGCTGCAATAATACAAATCTCGGATATAAATAGCAAGTCGAATTTAAGCAAAAAAAAGATTTAAAAACTAAAAAAATATTCTATAATTTGGGCATAAAAGGGATGAGGTTAAGGGACATGATTATAAAAAATATATTTTGGGATGTTGATGGGGTTTTGGCCAATTTGAATTATGCCTATTTTAGTTTTTTGACCAAGCACCCGAAATATGCGCCGATGTATAAGGACATAAAATGGGAGGATTTGCCCAAAGTTTTGCCGATTGCACCCGAATATGGGGCATTGGAACTTAAGACTCATCCAACTATGGGCAAAGACATGGATTATGATTTTTGTCATTCGCCGGAATTTTTTACCAACCGTCCGTTATATCCGGGGGTGGTTGAGGCATTGAAATATTTTAATCAAAAAGGATATCTCCAATTTACAATGTCAGCGACGTTTGATGTTGAAACCAAGAAAAGATTTTTGAATCAATTGTTGGCAGAAGTTACGGATTTCTTGACTATTGAATGTGTGCAACATGGCAAATTTATGCATGATTCGGCTAAAGAAGAGATGCTTAAAGAATGTTTTGCCAAATATGACTTGAAACCGGAAGAAACCATTTTGGTTGATGACAGAATCTATAACCAATATGCAACGATTAATTCCGGCGCGCATCCGATAAGGTATAGATGCGAGTTTACTTCCGATTTGCCGGAAGAGCTTAAGTGGATACCCGAGGTTTATAGTATGGACGAGCTTAAAGCGTGGCTTGAGGAAAACACAACCAAATAGCTATTTAATCCATTTGAGAGCGGCTTGATATTCCTCAGGTGTGTTGATGTCGGCGGGGGCATTGTCAACCAATTTCATCTTGTCAACAATTTTGGCACGGATGGTCATGCCGTTTTCAAGAGCGCGAAGTTGCTCCAAGGATTCTCTTTTTTCCAAGACACCTACAGGAAGGCCAACGAATTTCTTTAAAGACGAGGCTTTATAAACATAGATACCAATGTGATGATAGAAATCTTTATTATCGCATTTTTCTGGATCGCGGATATAAGGTGCCGCGGCACGAGTAAAATAGAGACAGCGTCCCTCGCGTTGGCCTTGGGCAAGCCCCATGACAATTTTTACCTGAGTGGGATCAGAAACCTCTTTTTTATCTTTAAAAATCATGCCGCAAGTGGCTATGTCGCAATCAGTTCTTTCAATCATTTCGATGAGTTCAAGATTGACTTTGGGATCAACGTTAAGACCATCGCCTTGAAAATTGACGACAATATCATATTGGCTACCATCAGGGTCAATCTGTTTTAGGGCGGCAGCAATGCGGTCGGTGCCGCTTGGGAGTTTGGGATCGGTCAGAACGGCTTTGGCACCAAACTTTTGAGCCTCGTCGACCAAAACCTGATCGCCGGCAGCAATCACAATATCGCCCGGTACACAAGCTTTGACATTTTCATAAACGCGCTGTAAAACGCTTTTGCCGTTGACATCAAGCAGGGGTTTGTTGGGAAGTCTGGTTGAGGCCATACGAACCGGAATCATGGTAATAACTTTTGGCATTTTGATCCTTTCAAAAGATTGCTTGCAAATATAGATTTGTTTTAGCTGATTTTGTGTAAAAATAAAGTGTTTTTTATCTTTTTTGGGATAAACTGATGTCAAATGAGGAGAAATTTAATGCAAAGTGTGTTGATTGATAATAAAGCGCCGAATCTGATAGTGTTTTTTGCCGATTGGGGGTGTGATGAAAATCAGTTTGTCAATCTAAAAGATACAAAAAATGATGTACTTATTTTGTTTGATTATCAGGATTTGGAGCTTCAATTTGATTTTGCAAAATATAGTAACATAAGCTTGATTGCTTATTCCGCCGGAGTGTTTGTAGCCTCGGTAATGGGGGATAAATTGCCCAAGTTTGAGAAAAAGATTGCAGTTTGTGGGAATCCTTATTTGTTTGATGAAAAAAGGGGGTTGAGTAAAAAAACGGTTGAGATGTTTGAGGCAATTAATCTCGATAATTATTTGGAATTTCGGCGGGAATATATGGTTGAAACCGATGAAGAATTTGAAAAATATAATCGTTTGCAATCGTTGAGGTCTATTGAAAGCTGTCAAGAAGAGCTTGAAAAGCTTAAATATTTTTATGAAAAAAACAAACATAAAATCAGGCCTGAGTTTGATTTGGCGTTGTTGGCTCAAAATGACAGATTGTTTAATCTGGAGGCGCAATTAGAGTTTTATAAAGACAGGGCTAAAATAATTCCTATGACCAGACATCATGTCTTTTTTAGGTTTAAGAGTTTTGGCGAGATGCTCGGTTAAAGCTTTGCCTAAAGCTAGAAGTCATATTGATAACCGATATTTATTTCCCAAGGAATATCAATATGTTGGCCAAACTTGGCGCCAATCTCAATATAGCCTGAGCCAAAATCAGAAGGAGCTATATTGACGCCGGCGCTAAACTCGTAATGAAGCGATGATAAGTCCTCGGTGATGGAATAGTCGGCAACTTCAATGTAGGCTTTGGTGTCCCAATCGTAGCTTAAAGCCACTTGGGTATAGACATCAAGAGATATATCAGGAGTGATATTGAAGCTTTTTCCGGAGGTTAGGCCAAAGCTGTTGCTTAAATAGTCGGCATCATCGGCGGTGATTAACGTATTAAAATTGGTGCGATAGGAAATGCCTTTGATATACATATAATCCATGCCGATAAAAGGCTCAACAAACCAAGATGATGCAAAATTAAATCTTTTGCCCAAAGCAAAGGCTGCTTGCCAACCGGTAGTGTTAAAGCGTCCGATAACCTCGGTTGAGGCAGGAGTGTAGCCGGTTGTTTTTTGGTGATGCGAAAAGCGACTGCCGACGAGGTCAAGAAACCAATTGTTTGAGGTTAGGATGGTGGAATAAAGCCCAAAGCTTTTGGTTTGGCCGGTGCCTTTGCCCGAGGTGTCAAATTTTTGTTTTGAAGAGGTAAAACCAGTATAAAGACCGGTAATTATATGGTAGTTGGTGCCAAGTGAAAAATTATGGTCAAAACCAATGACCGAGCCATAAATGTAGTTTTTGATACGAGAATCGTCAACATAACTTTGTTTGACATAGCGGTTGATGCCTTTTATCCAAAGGCCATTGTCATGTTTTTGGGGGCGATGTTGAAAGTGAAGCCTGCCATATACAGGTGTTAGGTGGGAGTAAAATAGCGAGGAAAGCGCAGTAAAGGTGTTTTTGGCGATGTAGACGCCATCGGAAAGCTGATTGGTGTGTTCTAAAAACCACTCTCCTCCTTCTTGTAATAATTTGTATTGGAAAGCTCCAACATCTACTGCTCCGCCGACAAGATAAAATTGGTCTGCGGCAGTGGAATCTTCACTTATGATTTTGAATTTATCGGGGACGGTTGAACTACTGTAATCGTTGATAATAAGGCCAAAATCGCCGTTGCCGTTGGTGATGTTAATTTGATCGGCCAGACCGGCAGATAAATCACTGCTCATGACAAAAATGCCGTTGCCGTTAAGGTTGGAAAAAGTTACATCAGTATACTGTGGTTGGCGGGTGATATTTACTAAAGAATTGTCAAGCTGCATATTGGGAATTTTGTTGTTTCCAGATATATTTATAATACTGTCGGTGGCCGTGGTAAGTCCGGTTAATGAGCCACCGGGTTGGAGGCGCAAAGTGCCGTTTGAAAGAGAGGCGTTATAGGCGGTGCCTCCGTCTTCAACGGTTAAGATTCCTCCTTTGCTAATTTGAGACGAATTGGCAAGTCCGCCGGAGCGGATTTCTTGTAAACCGCTGTTGACGGTTGTATTGTCAGCGATGCCATAAACAATTTGAACGCCACCGTTTAAGGTCGATTGAGAGGCGGTACCTGAGGCATAAACTATCTGTTTTCCGCCTAAATTTATTTGAGCGGAGTTGGATGTGCCTCCGTCATAAATATTTTGGACGCCGGAAGAACTTATGACGGCAGAAGTTGAGGTGCCGCCGGTTTGGATGTTTTGAATACCGCCGGTTATGGTGGCATTGGTGTCGGAGCCTGAAACATTCATTGTGCCATCGGAGATAATAGTGTTTTGAGATGATGCGCCGGAGTTTACGTTTATGGTGCCGCCTTTGAGAGTAGTGTCTTGGGTAAGTCCGGAATCCAAAACATTTAGGGTGCCGCCATAAGAGATATTGGCTTCATATACTCCGCCTGAGGTGTTTAGACTGCCACCCGATGATACTTGAGAGCGGTAGGAATACCCGCCGTTTGCAACTTGTTGAACTCCGTTATCTAGTATGATATTATTAAAAGCTTTGCTAGTAGCTTCAATATTTTGAATACCGCCTTGAATAATGGTATCTTCGGCAATGCCTCCGTCTAGGACATTTTGGGTGCCTCCTGAGATGATTCCGTTAATATCTTGTCCGTAAATGTTTTGTGTGCCGCCTTGTAATGATGTTTGTGAAGAAAAGGCGCCGGAATTTACATTCATGGTACCACCGGAAACAACGGTGTTTTCGGCATAACCAGATGAATAAATATTCATGATGCCGCCTTTTAGATTAGTTTCCATGGAATCGCCAGATACTTCTTGCGTGCCAGAAGTGATGGTGGTGTTGGTTGCGGTTCCCCGAACGGCAATATTTTGGATGCCACCCTGAAGTTGAGCATTTTGTACTTTGCCATAACGATTGATTTGTTGGGTACCTCCGTTAATTAGAGTGCCGGTTGAGGTACCGGTTACAATTTCGGTACCGGAATTTAGGATGGTTCCGGAGGAAGTGCCTCCGGACAAAACCGAAATAGTTCCGCCCTCAATAGTGCTTGAGTAGACGGTTCCGCCGGAATTGACATTGATACTGCCATTGGTTTGAGCTAAAGAAGAATAAGATTGGCCGGCAACCACTTGGAGACCTTGAGATTGGATGGTTGTGTCGTAAGAAGTGCCGCCAGAGTAAACAGTTTGTTGTCCGTAGGTGTTAACAGTAGAATTGTGGGTCATGCCGCCTGACATAACTTGTTGATGGCCGTCTATCGTAAAATTATCGGCTTGACCGTAAACCTGTTGGGTCGTAACCGAATTAATATTACCTCCGGTTTGGGTGGTGCCGGCAGGAACCGTGGTGGTGATGGCTTGGGCATTAAGAGACGTGAAAAACAACATAATGAGTAAAACTATTTTTTTCATTTTAAGGCTCCATAATCATTGGCGCCTATTTATATAGTCATATTTGGAAAAACTAATAGGTCTGGCGTTTGATATTTTTGATAAAAAGCATTTATTTGATGAAGATTTTGCTATTTTAGGGTAAGTTAATTGTTAAAATCAGGATGAATTCAAAGGAGAAAAATAATGAAAATAGCCGTTATAGGCGCAGGTGCTTTGGGATGTTTGTTCGGGGCTAAGTTTGGTCAAGAAAATGAAGTAATCATGATTACGAATGATAAGGAATCGACTAATATTATAAATGCCAAAGGGTTGGCAGTCAAAGAGACAGACGGGGAAACAAAAATTTACCAAAACGTCAAGGCTTATATGGGCGGAACCTATAATCAAGAAGTTGACGCAGTGCTTATTTTGGTTAAAACCACCGCAACGATTGAAGCTTTGGAACAAAACAGGGCTTTAATAGGTGAAAAAACATTGGTCATAACATTGCAAAATGGTTTGGGAAATTATGAAAAACTATCTAAATATGCAAAGGCTGAGCAGATAGTGTTGGGGACAACAAATCATAATTCGGTTTTGCTTGAAAATGGTAAAGTATTTCACAGCGGCTCGGGTATTACGGCTATCGGCAGTAAGGAAGCCGCACAAGAAGATGTTGAGAAAATTTATCAGTTGTTTGCCGGTTCGGGGTTTGAGTGTAAAATTGTTGACAATATAGGCTATTTGATATGGAAAAAATTGTTTGTAAATTTGGGAATTAATGCTTTTACATATATAACTTTGGTTCCGATGGGGTTTATCGGACAAAGCCGATATGCGCTTGAGATTCTTGAAAAGGTTATTGCAGAAGCGGCCGAGGTTGCCAAAGCGGAAGGATTTGATTTTGACGGCAAAAGCGAGTTTGAAAATGTTAGAAAAGTGGCTGAGGCTCATCAAATGGGCTATTCGTCAATGTCGCAAGACCGAAAAAGAGGTATTAAAACCGAAATAGATTCAATTAACGGGGCGGTTGTTGAGCTGGCCAAAAAACACAATATGCCAACTCCTTATAATGATATGATTACCAAGATGGTGCATGCAATAGAAGAAGCCGATGCTTATAATAAAACGCTGGAAAAATAAAAGCAGATTATAATTAAAGTTTAAGAATGATTTGATTTTGGGTTGAGTGTATCAAAGGTTGCAAGAGAGGCCGTGTTTTGGTAGAGAATAGTTGACATTCCAAGAGAGGCGGCTGCTTTAATATTGATAATGTCGTCATCAATAAGGCAAATGTCGGCAAAGTTTGTTTGGAGAATATCTCGGGCAGAGGTGAAAAATCCGGTATCTGGCTTGGAGAAGCCGAGGTTATAAGGCGTGAAAATATGTTCAAATACAGACATATTGTCCTTAAAGTTGTTTAAAATATAAAGCATACGAATTTGGGGTTGGTTCGAGGCAATGTGCAGATGGTGGCCGGATTTTTTTTGTAAAATAAGCCAGCTTAAAACATCGGGATTGAAATTGGCATCGCGGGAGAGCCAATATTCTAAAAAATCATCGGCAGAAATATTGAGTTTGTGGCGGTTAAGAAATTTATTTATAAAAGGGTGTAAATCTGCCGCTTGAGACATCGAGGTTATAAAATCGCCGCAAAATAAATCGGATAAAATCTTGGGTGAAACACCAAAATCTTTTTTGAAATCTTGCGACCAATAAAAATGAAGGTGATTGTTTTTATCATAGAAAAAAGTGTTGAGCAGTGTATTGTCAAGGTCAATTAATAAGTGCATCGCAGGAACTCATTGTTAAATATCAAAATACAGAAGCTATTTTGTAGGATAAACAGCTGTTGTGCAACCGTGTTTTTATTGTCGGCGGATAAGTTTAAAATAATTGCAAATCAAATTAATCTGATATAAGGTATTAATATGAAAAAATATTATTAACCTTAAAAATTTTATATTATGGAAACAAAATCAGAAGATCCTTTACCAAATCAAAAACGTAATGTTGTTGCGGTAATTGAAAAAGTGAGGACAAACAAAACTAAGGAAATCGGTTGCTCAATCGCAAGAGAGTTTGTAAAGGGTAATATCGACCTTTGCACGATGACAGAGATGCTCAGAGAAAAACATGGTTTTACCAAAGAGGCGGTAAAGCTTATTATTGAGGCTGTGCTGGATGAAAAAATATCAGATGATATTTTGATCGTGATGGTTGAAAACAATTATACCTTTGCAAATTGTTTTGCCAGGCTTATTGCCAAAGTTTTTAGAAAGTCGGAAAAAGTGTTTGTTTTGATGATGGATAAGCACTATGAACTATCTGATGACACTAAGGACTTGATTGTGCAGTATTTTATTGCCGGACAAATTTCCGAAAGAGCTTTTCGAAGAATGATGGAAAAAAGATATCGTCTATCGAAACATGCGGAACATGACATTGTTTGCGCTACCGTAGAGGGCAAAATTTCGGAAGAGATTTTGAAGTTTTGGATCAGAAGAAAGCACCATTTTAACCAGGGAGAGATGAAAAATATCTTGATTCCGGCTGTTTATGAGGGAATGCTTTCCTCTGAAGTAGGGGAAATGATAAAAAATTTCGGCTACTATCGCAGGTGTAGTTAGCCCAAATCTTAGAGTAAACCGTCGTATTAACAAATACGACGGTTTACGTTTGTCGGAAAAATTTTTATCTGATTGGGTAACGGCAGTAAATATATAAAAATCAGGCGATTTGACAAATTTTACCAAAAAGCAATTGACAAATAAAATGACTGTGTTTTACTTAGAATCAAACAAACTTACTTATTAAATCAATAATTATAAAATAAATATTATGGAAAAGAAAAAAATTTTTGCCAGAGATGCAGACGGCGAAGCAAGCCTTCTTAATCATGGCAGTATATTCAGAAAACGGGATTATATCCTGTGGCATGGTATCAAGTCTGAGGCAGGTCAAAAAATGTTGGCCGAATCTGCAAACAGCTATCTCATTTGGTTGCAAACCTATATTTACGGAGATATATGGGATGCCAAAGTTCGAAAAATTCTTTGTGAAAAAGGTTTTTTGAAAAAAGAGGAGCCAGATGATGATAAGATTTACAGAAAAGCTCTGACAGGTTGGCTGAATGCATCGCTTTACGGCGATCGGGAAAATGAAAAATCCTACGGTTGCTCGCAGAGTTTCTGGATGAACTATGAAGGCAAAATGCCTCAAAGCGCTACCGAAGAAGAGCAGCTTTCGTGGTTTGACGATAAAAAATACGGAACGATAATTTCTTATCCGTATGTTTTTGTCGGTAAGGCTTTCGACAGGTTTATCTTGGAGGCTCCGGAAGAGGCGTTGTATCGCTTTTTGCACTACAATTTGCTTGAGGATGATAAGCAGGTTTTGTTGGTGCAAAGAGAAATGAAAAACCATGCCAACGGTTTGTTATGGTTTTATTTCCATATGAACCGGGCTTGTGCTGAGGCGCAGGAGTTGATTCAGGCTTATGACAACAAACTGTGGAAAGAGATGATACTCGTAAACTACGGTTGGGACAATAAGTTTGAAAAAAAATTCGGTTGCCTTAAGGCATGGCGAGAAAAGCTTGAGGATAGTTGGCCGCTATTGTCTGAGTGTCCGATAGCGGAGATCCCGGGAAAACTGGAAAAGATTGTTTAATGTTAAAGCCCTTGAAGTTTTGTGCTTCGAGGGCTTTTGTTATAAACTTTTGCCAGCAATTTGTCTTGAGATAAAAGCTGTTTGCGGGTATAAGGTTTTGTCAAGCTTGACACCGTTATCTTTAGCCAAAGCAGCGGTTTCCTCAACAGCGGGGTGAAGGAAAGAATGATTTGGCTCATAAGGACCTTGGGTGAATTTTGCCGTTTGGGTTTGAAAGATATTGTTGATGTCAAGAGGTATGAACTCAGAGGATTTTGCGTTGAGGCAAGAATTGGACACGGCATTTTGGATAGATCTGCTAATCATTTGGCTAAAGATTGCGGCTTCTGATGATTTGTTTCCGAACTCGTTGTGATAATCTATATCAACGTAGGCATTCATTTGGTGCAATTTCTCGGTTTTGCCCAGCCAGACGTTTAGTTTGTCTTCAATGGAATTGTAGTCTAATAAATTGTCAAGATAGAAAAGACGCGATATTCCATGGCGGCACTGCGAAGGGCGTTCAATAATGCCTAAAATTGAAGTCTCGTTGCAGTCAAGTTCATAAAAGTCGCTTACCTTGTTGCTGTCGGAAGAGTTGTAATGATAGTCATCAAGCGATACAAAGCCAATTTTGGAAAAAGAATGTTTTTTGGGCAGATCTTGCGGAACAACGGATATGCAGCAAATTTGTTTGGTTATATCTGCAATTTCTTTGTCAGAATATAATAAATTGTTTTTTAAGTCATTACTCATATATTCATTAAGTTTGCAGGTAACAAAATCGCCGTGGCAAAAATTGAGAAAAGTAATCATGCGAAGCTTTTTTTGAAGCTCTTTGCCGGAATTGGTTTGGTGCAATAGTGGGCGAAAACAGGATTGATAAAGGGTTTGAATATATTGCGGATTTTGTTCTTCTTGGGAAAAAGAGCTTCGGTCTGATTGTCTTAGGCAGGTGCGGCTGTTGCTTAGCTCGCTCGGGTTGCCATGGGGGTAATAAAAGGAGATTACTTGGATGTCGGAATTGTCTTCGGCACCAATGCGGCCAAGAAGTTTGTTGGCATATTTGGCCATGTAGTTGGCGTCTTTGCTATGAAAGCTGGCATCTCCGGGAAGACATAAAACTGTAGGCTTATCAAACTTAATGTCTTGAAGCGAAATCTCTTTCCAGCCGTTGGGGTAACGGGAGGATTTGGCGACTCTAATTCCGGCGGCAATATCGGTACTCATCTTTTTTCCTTGTCAGACCATATAGGTATGAGTTTACTACAAAAGATGAAAAAAGAAAAGTGCTTGAGTTATTTGTTTTTGCCGGACAAGAGATTGGCCAGCTCTATCGGGAACAAAGCAATGGTTTGCGACGGAGACGGCGCAATGTCTTTGATGGTTTGCAGGGTTTTTAACTGCATGGTAATAGAGCTTTTTTCTAGTGTTTTGGCGGCCTCAAGCATCTTTTGAGCCGATTCAACCTCGCCTTGGGCCGAGATAATCATGGCGCGGCGGTTGCGCTCGGCCTCGGCTTGTTTGGCCATGGCGCGCTTCATATCCTCGGGCAGCTCGATCTCTTGGACATTGATGGCCTCAATATCTATACCCCATTTTTCGGTGGCGGCGTCAACAATGTTTTTGATCTCTTCACCGATGCGTTTGCGCTCGGACAAGGTTATATCCAAATCATTGGTGCCTATTACGTCTTTGAGGGCGGATTGGCTCTGTTGGACAACCGCAAAAACATAGTTGGAAATTTGAATCACCGCATCCTCGGGATTTTTGACTTTGAAATAAACTACCGCATTGATGTTTACCGGAATATTATCTTTGGTCATTACTTCTTGTTTGGGAACATCAACCGTCATAATGCGCATATCTATTTTGCGAATGTCTTGGATAAGCGGAATAATCCAGGTTAGTCCGGGATCACGGGTACTGGTGTAGCGGCCAAGAGTGAAAACAACCCCTTTTTCGTATTGCATCAAAATACGAACGCCGGCAATGATAATAATGACTAGTATGAAAGTTAGGGGAAATAAAAAAGCTGTCATGAAAAGCTCCTTCATAGGGTTAATATAGTACGAAGTTTAATGTAGGTTTGGTGATTTGGCAAGGTTTATTGCAATAATATCAGATAATAAAAAAAGATGTTGACTTTTTGGAATTATCTAATATCCTCAAAACACAAATGTTCTATAAATGTTTTGGTGATGGATATGAAAAAATCAGTATTTGTGTTGTTTTGGATAATGCTCGTTTTGCCTTGTGTCGGGCAAAGCGCAGAGCCTGAATGGTTTGGCCGCGGGGAGCCGTTTTATGATGAAAACGGTAATCTGTATACTGGGGTTGATGAAGGTGAATTTTCTGACAAGACCAAGTTTAAAATTACGTATAAAGACGGCAAAGCAAATGGTTTGGCCGAATTTTGGACTCCTGAGGGAATTTATATGCGGGTTAATATGGTTGACGGTAAGGCGGAAGGAAAAATGGAAAAACTTTCTTCCGAGGGTGTTTTGTTGTCAGAGTTTGATTTTAAGAACGGTTTTAGGGACGGTGAGCAAAAATCTTATGATGAAAACGGCAAATTAATAAGGTTGACACATTACAATAAAGGATTTGAAAACGGATTGCGCCAAGTTTTTGACGGAAACGACAATATGATTGGCGAGGTAAATGTTGTTAATGGGCTTAAATGGGGAAAAGCCAAGCGTTATTATACCTCGGGAAAATTGTTGGAAGAAGTTGATTTTGTTAATGATAAAGAAGAGGGGGTCCTTATCAGCTATCATGAAAACGGCCAGATGTCGCAAAAAGTGGATATGAAAGGTGGTCAAGCCGTCGGGGTGGTGTTGGAGTATTATGATGACGGAAAGTTGTATGCCGAGACACCCTATCAGAACGGAAAACGCAACGGTGAGGCCAAAATGTATTATAAAGACGGCAAGTTAAAAAGTGTGGTGCCTTATGTTAACAACCGCGAACATGGGGTGATTAAGGATTTTTATGAAGATGGTACGCTTGCTGCCGAAATTTCGGTCAGAAACGGGATGCGCAACGGAATGGATGTGAGATATTATCCCAATGGGCAGATTGAATCCGAGCATAATTATGAAGATGACAAAGTAACCGGAACCATAAGAGATTATGATGAAGATGGAAATTTGGTGCGCAAAGCCGTTGGTTTTGAGGGTTTTGCCGTTGAAGAGGAGGAAAATCCCCAGCAAAAACTTGAAGAAAGACGTTGGATTTTGGCTGGAGTTTTGGTCGCAACGGCAATTGTCGGTTTGGGATTGGGGTTGTTAATGGCAAAAATCAGGTGGAGAAAGTAAGATGAAAAATTTGGTTTGGTTTTTGTTGGTATGTGGTGCTTTGGTGAGTGCGGCCTCGGCCGATGAGCTTTCGGAAGCGCAAAATTTTGGCTCGATGTTTAAGGATGATGAAATAAAAAGAGATGAAAACGGAAATCCGTATAACGGCAGAGTGCGCGATAGACTAAGCAACGGTGTTATTGAGCTTGAGTATAAAAACGGCTTGATTGATGGTCCGCTTACGATGGAATACGATGATGGATCCAGGTTGGAAACAAATATGAAAAACGGGCTTTATGACGGAAAATTGGTGATGTATTATCCAAGCGGCAGGATATCTTCCGAATGTGAGTATAAATTGGGTAAATGCGTAACTCCAGAGCTGGCATATTATGAAAGCGGAGCTTTGCTTTGGCAAAAAGATTGTACAAAAGGAGAGTTTAGCGGTTTTGCCAGAAGTTATTATAAAAACGGGCAGATTGATTCCGAGTTTGAGATAAAAAACGGGGTGTCGGACGGAATATCCCGAAAATATGATGAAGACGGTAATTTGGCCTCAAGAATTAGATATGTAGATGGCAAAAAGCAAGGTGTGGGATATGTGTATTATCCAAGTGGGGAGTTGCTTGCGGAAATAACTTTTGTTGATGATTTGGAAAATGGAAAAGTCGTCGAATATTATGAAAGCGGTAAATTGCACAGAGAATATACAATGAAAGACGGTCATCCAGAGGGAAAAAGTTTGGCTTATTATGAAAGCGGGAGGTTGTTTTCAAGCGCAGAATTTAGAGATATGAAAACGCATAATGCAAAATTTTATTATGATGAAACACCTTTGGTTAAACTTTGCTTGATTTGGGGTGTGGTAGTGTTTGCGGCAGCTTTTGGGCTGGGGTTTGGCTGGGGTAAATATCGGCGCAAAGCATAGCCGATGCTGAAATTTGGTATAAATTGAAAGGATAAGTTAATGCAAAAAGTAGATTTTGGCAGTTTTGCGTGGAAAAATGTCTTTAATGAGATAAAATTGTGGTTTTGGCCCGGGCTTTATTGGTTGTTGGTTTGGTGTTTTGTTGGTGTGTTGTTGCAAAGCCCTTTCCTTTACAATCATTCGGCGAGTTCGGTTAATTTGTCATATATGGTAGGCGAGGTTTTGGGCGAAATTGTTGTTGCCTTTTTGCTTCCTTATGTGGTGGTGCTAATCTTGCGCTTGGTGGTGAAATTAGTTGAATTATTTATTGCTTTGTTTAGGGCTAAAAATGATGAAAATAAGAGTAAAAAATTGCCGCGGAAAAAAACACCGTGGTGGTTGGGGATTTTGCTGTTTGTTTTGGGATATGCCTTGTTGTGGAGAGCAAATATGAATTTTGCAGACGGTGAGTTTGCTCAGCTTCCGGGGCAAAGCAATTTGGAGCAGACGGTAGAGATTAATTAGCCGAGATAGAGTAACTGTTTGGGTTGTGGCTCCAAACTAAAGACAGCAAGTGTTTGTGTTGGTATCAATAAACTTTGGGAGAAATAAATGACAAGAAGTTTGATGATAAGTAAACGAACACTATTATATTTGTTGTGGTGTTTATTTGTAGCTGTCCTAGCTTCATTTGTTTTTGAGGTCATCTGGGGAAATAATTCTCAAGGAGATAGTTGTGATATTCTTCTTTGGAAGTATGGTGAGTTATATCAGGCATTGGATGGAAAACCGTGCGTTTTTACAAATGAATTTTATTTTGCCGCTTATATATCTTATCTGATATTATATCTTTTATTTGATTATGTCAGATGCAGAATAGTAGGTATGTCCCCTTCGGTATTGTGGCGAATAAGCGAAATTGGCGTGGTATTCATCATCTATTGGCTAGGCAATGTATACAAATGGTCTGATTTTGTAATGGTTTATACGTCTTTGTTGGGCAGTTTACAATTTTTATGGCCTTTTTTTGTTGTGGCAATTGTTGTAAAATATATAAGAGCTAATGCAATCTTGTTTGGGGTTATACTATTGGGAGGCCTGTTACTTGTTATGTTTGTGATGTGGGGATACTCTAGGTACAAATTTATTGATAATTGTGTTGCTGAAGGGCATTCTCGGTCATGGTGTTTGGAAACATGGCAAGAAGTTGACGATTTATAATTATTCTTTATTAAGAAATGCAGAATTAACCGATGAAGATAGTTGCAAAATATTAATGCCCCATTATTCCTAATGGGGCATTATAAAATTTATTGAATAAACAATTATCTACTATCACGATTATTTGATCTTGACGGTACTAAGGTATGACCTTTGGGATTATTAGGTTTGGCGTTGTTTTTTTCTTCCAAACGCTGTTTTAATCTATCCTTTGCATTGTGATATGTTTCAAGTGGTTTCTCAGCAATTTTTTCTTTTTGTCCTGTTTGGGCAATGGAATGAGCAAACTCTTCGGCATCGTTGTTTGATAAATATATAATATCATAGACTCTTATTGGATATTTATCTCCATCTCTGCTGCCATATTCACTTCTTTTTATCTTAATATAATCGCTTGATATGTCTGCCCTTGTATCTTCTTTGAGATCAACTTTTACCCACTGTCCGCCAGTGCTTAAAAATAAATCTTTTTCAGAAGTTTGCTTGGCAACAGGTTTTAATTTACCTTCCGGAGTTACTTCACAACGACATTTTGTATCGCCTTTAGTAAATATAATATCATTACGAGCCAGACAACAACTATCTACCATAATTAAAGGATTTTTTGTTTCTTCATCTGCTATTTCATAAATGCCTAATAGTTTTTCTCCCGTTTTTTGGGCGGCATAGAATTTATCACCTAAATTGTATACTTTTTCCAAATCATCGCGATAGCATGAATTTTTGAAATCGTACACTCTGGATTTTTCAATTCTTGTACCATAAGAAGAATAATGCCCTGTTACTACGGAGGTCAAGCCATTGGGTAGAACGCTAACACAAAAATCATCGTTACTTTTATTAACCAATAATGTTGTGTCTAACGTTCCGTCATTTTTGACAAAGGTGCCGCCTTCGTAACTGTCGGCATTATTTTTAAAAAATGTCCCGTATTTGGTATCTTCAAAATCCCAATATAAATATTTAAATCCTTCTCGTTTTTCATTGATATCCATGGGATGTTCAGATATAGACAAGTTTCCTTTTTCATTACGTGAATTATTAATAACTTTTACTAAGCCTTGGTCATAGTCCTTAATAGTAAGAACACCATCCTTATTGGTATACCAAAAATCTTTATCAATACCTCGTATATTGTCTGTATGTATATTGGCAATGCAAGTGCTATGACCGTACCGCGCATAATTAGCATTTTTATTTGTATCATAAAACTCAAGTTTATAATTATCTTCAAAACCATTAATTATAAGGCAGGATATGTATAATTTTACATCAGGCGAAATTAATATTTCTTTACTATACCATCCGTTATCTCTATAATCATAGGCATCATCATTTGATGGTTCATAGCCTTCGCCTTTGACAAGTGTCAGTGTGTTGTTTTTGGCATCATATTTATATTCGTTTTTATGGTACCAATCTGACCGATCTAGTTCATCAATAATTGTGCCATCGGCTGTTACTTTTCGATGACCAGATACATCAGCACTAAATTGTTTTACTCTTCTGTATTTGCCGTTATCTTCGTCTTTGCACAAGTAAACGGAATAATCTTTGTTTGAAGATTGTTCAAACCAGCCGTCGTTTAGGATATTTAATACATTTCCAGCAACAAAATTCGGTTTATTTGCTTTATCTAACTTATACAATGCTGAACGCATATATTTTAAATAATCGCCACGATCCTCACAAATTCTTCTATTGGGATAATGAATGATAAACATTCCATTATCATAATCAACGTTTCCGCTAGCAAGTAAAATTGGTTTTTTGCCTGAAACATCATATAAACGATCAAAATTTCTTTTTTCTTTTTTGTTATAAAAACTAGTTAATACAACACCGCGCTCTTTATCTTCAACCACAATATTTCCTTCAATTTCGGGCATTGCTTTGGGTTTGGGTAGTTCAATTATTTGTTTATCTTGCCGCGGCATTTTGTCGATTACATCGGGAATCTTTATTTTTCCGGCATCTTTTTCTGTATAAAAGTAACCAGATCCTTCATATCTATTGTCCGGAATAACATCTTCTTGGAAGGCTTCTTCCTCTACAATTTCTTGTTCATAATCTTGTGTCTTAGGCTTTTTAATATCTTTATAGCCCATTCTTATATTATATCTGTTTTCCATCTCAGCCTGATTTGCCGAAATAAAATTTTTGATTTCATCAACTCTTTTATTCATTGTTGTGCTCCTTGAAATGTTTTTGTCCTATCTTTTGTCTAAATATATCATAAACCAACAATTATGGCCACTTGGCTAGAAATCAGATGTATCAATAGATAAAAGGAAATAACTAATTATTTTTGCTTGATTTTTTTATAAAAAAGAAATTTGCCAAACTTAAAAATTTTGGTTGATTTTATCGTTCTAATAAAATGACCGGTATTTTTAAGAAATTTGAAGGAGAAAACAATGGCTGTTATTGGTTATATTCGGGTTAGCACAGACAAACAAACCTATAAACATCAACGCTTTGAGATTGAAGAATATGCAAAAAATCAGGGATTGAAAATTGATGACTGGATAGAAGAAACTATATCCTCAAGAAAAGCACTAAAAAATAGAAAACTTGGAGCTTTATTAGATAATTTGCAGGAAAATGATATTTTGATTACTTGTGAGATATCCCGTTTAGGCCGCTCTTTGCTTGAGGTTATGCGAATTTTAGAGACTTGTTTAAATAAAAATTGTCAGGTCTGGACATTAAAAGAAAACTATCGCTTAGGCAATGATATCCAATCTAAAGTTCTGGCATTTGCTTTTAGTTTGGCGGCGGAAATAGAAAGAAACTTAATCTCTCAACGCACAAAATCATCGCTTGCCAATCTTAAAGCCTCGGGGAAAAAGCTTGGTCGTCCATTTTCCGCAGAATCAAAAAAGCTTAAACTCTCCAAAAATGCTAAAAAAGTGCGGAATTTACTTGCCAAAGGCATCTCCAAATCCCAAATTGCTCGAATTCTTGGTGTACAAAGAAGCACTTTAAGGCATTTTATTTATCGTATGCAATGGTAAACTTTGTGTCTTTAAGGAAAATAAGTAAAAAATAAGCCCTATTTGATTAAATTCTTCTCCATCTTTTGAATATAATTATTCTTTACAAAAGAAAGCACGTCAGTATATTAAAAGAAAGTAATAAATTTTAACAAAGGGATGTGAAAAATGCAAAAATTATTGATAATGGCAAAACAAATAGTGAGTTTTTTCGCATTGTGGGCAATTGTTGTATGGTTTAGTGCCGAAATAATTTTTGCATTATTTAATGATAAACTAAGTGTTTCAAAAGATGATTTATTGGGATCGGCCTGTATATCTTTTATTGTTATTTATGCTGTTGTTAAACCAATGATTTCTCATTTTCAGTTAAAATTATGGATGAGATATGTTTTATATTTTATAAGCTATACATTTCTGTTTATTTTGATTTCTTTTATGTGATTAGGTGATAAGGAAAAAGTTGTTGCAAATTAAATGGCAAATGAGAGAAATTGATTAAAATCCCGTAAGCTATTGAAAAACAAAGATTGAAGATCAAAAAAGTTCGGATGTTGCTTACAAAAAAGCCTATTTTGACTTTTAAACATCCGAACCAGTATAAATGCTTGATATATAAAGAAAAAACCGCCATTTCTGACGGTTTGTATTCTGTGGCTGGGGTGGCTGGATTCGTCAATACCAACCCATAAAACCTTGTTTTGTGTAAAATCAATAGCTTATCTAAATATCGTCTGGGGTGTAAACCTCAAAGTTATTAGCAGTTTTCATTAGCACTGCTAATAAAATATATTAGCACAATTTCGCTGTCAATTAGGCATATCAAGGCTTGTGGAGAATTGAAAGAGTAAAAAGATTGTAAAATCCATTTTACAAATATTATTAACTTTATATGGTTGTTAAGTATAGTTAACAAAACTATTGACTTTTGTTTCTTTGTTAATTATATTTAACAATATAAGGAGAGCTCATATGCAAAATGGATCGGAAATAATAATAGGAAGACCACAATATTTAGAACAATTAAAAAAGTGGAAAAATCAACCTGATTTGATTAAAATCATAACAGGCGTTAGGCGTTGTGGTAAGTCTAAACTTTTTTATTTATATCAAATGGATTTGCTTGTTCATAAAGAAGCGGATTATAGTCAAATTATCAATATAAACCTAGAAGACCGTTTGATGACAAGAGAAATAGGTTTAACGCTTGAGGCTAATAATCGATTGAGCGGAACAGATGCGTTATTGGATTATATTGTTAAAAAGCTTAATCCTGAAAAAATGAACTATGTTTTTCTAGATGAAATACAATTGCTAGATGATTGGCAAGTTGTAGCAAACACATTGAGACTGAGAGATAATATAGATGTTTATTTAACAGGTTCAAATGCGTATATGTTTTCTAGTGATTTAGCCAATCAGTTGGGAGGAAGATATATAGAAATCAAAATGCAACCTCTATCTTTTAGAGAATATTTTGATGCATATCCAATGTTCGCTCAACATTATGTGAGAACTAGAAAAGAGATTGAAAGTTTGCATCACCCTGTATATTTGTATTCCCATTATATAAAAGAAGGTGGTTTTCCTCAAACATTAAGCCTTGTGTATGATAAGCAGCTAATAAATGATTATTTAATGGATACGGTATATTTAAATACTATTCAAAAAGATGTTGTTCGTCGTTTTGGTATTGCAGATGGAAATAAGTTAGAAGGTGTTGTTCGCTATCTATTTGACAATATTGGTAATGAGACATCTATTCGAGGAATAGAACGCGGTCTAAAATCTACGGGTTTTAGTGTTTCCGTTCCAACTATTAGTCAGTATATTCAAGGTTTGGAAGATAGTTATTTGCTTTATAAGTGTGAACCTTTTGACATTAAAGGTAAGCAACTTTTAGAAACAAATGCCAAATATTATGTCGCCGATATTGGCTTGAGGACAGCGTTATTGGGAAAAGAGGGTGCTGATTCTGGCCATATACTTGAAAATGTCGTTTATCTTGAATTAATAAGACGAGGGTATAAAGTCTCTTTGGGTAAAGTTTATTCCAAAGGGCGGTTAGTCGAAGTAGATTTTGTTGCGACAAAAAGTGGCGGTATTGTTGAATATTATCAAGTATCTTTGAGTGTTCAAGATACTCAAACATTAGAGAGAGAATTAGAGCCATTGCAAGCAATTGATGATAATTTCCCAAAATTTTTATTAACGATGGACTATGATGAAAGTGATAATAAAGGAATTAAACACATAAATGCGCTTAAGTGGTTATTAGATTTTGATTAAGTTAATTTTAGTTTATTCAAAATTTAGGCCTTTTTTATAGGCAAAAAATCTCTGAAAAACAATGTTTTATCTGAAATTTGACAAGGGAGGATTGATGTGTCAAGCCAATTCATAAAACCATGTTTTGTATAAAATCAATAGCTTATCTAAATATCGTCTGGGGTGTGAACCTCAAAGTTATTAGCAGTTTTCATTAGCACTGCTAATAAAATATATTAGCACAAATTCGCTGTCAATCAGGAATACCAAGGCTTGTGAGGAAATTTTCACTGCTAATAACTTTTAAGGGCGTGTAAAGCGTGTTTTACAGAAAGCTCAATTTTGTGTTTTTGTTAAATACATTTAACGGCTCAAAGCTTTACAAAAAGTTTGATTTAACTTTCGCGCTGGTTTGATATGTCATTTCCTTTCGTTTTCCTGCGTTTTGAGTGTAGAAATTGATTTTTTACGATAAACTTATCGTAAAACAACCATATTTGCATTGGCTGACGAGGAAAACACTCAAAATAAAATATTTTTCGCACAGCTTCATGATTTTAATTGGAAATTAAGAGATGTTGGTAATTAATAACAATAAAATAAATATTGTTGTGTCTTTTACTGTAAGATTAAAGTTGTTTACAATTTTTTTTAAATATTTTAATCTTAAAGAAATTTTGCTGTTAAAAAGGATTTCTTAAATGAAAAATTGTTTGGTGTTAGTACAGTATAGAAATGAAGATAAAATAGATAATACCTATAATGATTTTATTGGTAAGTTTTACCATTTTCCAGGAAATGATTGCAAATCATATCTTAAACAATTTGAGAAATTACCAATCGAGTTTATTTACTATGAACCTGCAAAAAATGGAGGAAAAGGTGAATATTTTGGTTATGGTAAAATAACAAAGGCTCCTTTTCCTGATAAAAGAGAACAAGGATATTATTTTGTTGAGATAGAAGATTACAAACCATTTGGAAAACCAGTTTCTTATGCAAAAGAAAATGGTGAGCACAGAGAAAAAGGAAATCCTAGTTATAATGCGCAAAATTCTGTTAGACAAATTCCTGAGGATATACTTGAAGAAATATGTCTTGAGGGAGAGATTCAACTTAATTTTCAAGTGGATGCTCATTTAATCAAAGTATTAGGAGAGCAACTGATTGGTTCTGAGAAAGTAGGTGTATTAGAATTAATTAAAAATGCTTATGATGCAGGAGCTACAAAATGTATTGTTCGTATAGAAAATTCTTCAGCATTATCTTCTGAAGCGGTAGGTAATCAATTTCCGGATTTGCAAGGACCAGTTATTGTTGTTGAAGACAATGGGTCTGGTATGACAAAAGATGTTATTGAAAACGGCTGGTTAAGACCAGCATCAACACTAAAGACGGATGTAAAAGAAAAATTAAAAATTGAACGAACTAAAGCTGAAACAGAAGGAACTTTGGCTATATATGATACTTTGTTAAAAAAGCTTAAAGAGGCCAATAATGGACGTATTCCCCTTGGAGAAAAAGGAGTTGGTCGTTTTGCAACTCATCGATTGGGAAAATATTTGATATTGAAAACAAAGGTTGCATATTTGGACTACGAATATGTATTAGAAATTAATTGGGATAATTTTGATGAAATTAATGGTACTCCGTTAAACTTAGACTCGATAGGGGTTAGTTTAAAAAAACAAAAAGTGACACGAGATTACGGTGAAACTAATTCCGGAACGCAAATTGTTATATATGGCGGACGAGAAGGATTTTTGTGGACTGAAGAAAAAGTGAGAGATTTGTATAATTCAATTCTTCAACTTAATTCTCCTAATCCAAACCCTTCTGTAATAAAGCCTAAATTTTCTGTTAAGCTGATCGTTCCACAATTGCCTAAACTCGAAGAAGAGGATATTTTTGAAGGGAATATCCCTCCGTTTGAATTTTTTGGATTGGTTGATGAAAAAGGTAATCTTAGTTATGATATGAAATTTCAATCGCCCCCATCAGTTCCTCTTCCTTCAGAGACAATGAGTGGAAATATAAATTTACTAGATCAAAATAAAGACTACTGGAAAAAAGAGAACAGATATCCCAAGTGTGGAGCTTTTTATATTCACTTGAAGTTATGGTATAGAACAGAGCCTTGGATAACTGGGCCTAATGCAAAGAGGATAAAAGATTATTTAGAAGAATATGGTGGTATATCTATTTATAGAGATACAATAAATATTTTTCCAGCAGAATGGGGGGCTCAGAATGATTGGTTAGAATTATCAAAACCTCATATAAAACAAGGTTGGAGATTATCATATTACAATATGATAGGTAATGTGGAAATAGATCAAGGAAATAATCTTAATATTACAGACAAAACAAATCGTGAAGGTTTGATTGAAAACGAGGCTTATTTAGATTTGAAAGTATTGATCCAAACAATCATTAATACAGAAATTTTGAATTGCTGGGTTGGAACAAGAGATAAATATAATAATTTGACTAAAAATATAATAAGAAATCCTAAAGAGCTTAGAAATTATACACAACAAGTTTTAGATATAAATGAGAATATTCAAGAGAACTATCCTTTAGAAAAAGACCCTTTCAATATCCTGAATAAATTAGGAAGTACAGTTGAGGCAAAAAAAACAGGTTTAGTTAATTTGTCCCATTCAATGAAAAATCTTCGCGATAGTATTCGTGTTATGGAAGAGGTGCAAGGTATGCTTGCTGAACAAGCTGGATTTGGCTTAGCAATTGCAGTTTCAGTTCACGAAATTAATAAAATAACTTCAAATTTTTATAAGGGAATTAGTACAGTTTTATAGTCAGGAAATTTTGATAAAGAAAGACTTGAAGAATTGAAAAATTCGTCATCATCGCTTAAATCTGAACTGAAGAGGTTGGGACCTTTAAGGGCTTTGAGATCAGAAAGCCAAACTCTTTTCAATATAAATCGTCCATTACAATTTGTTTTGAATGTATATGAAAGAGAGATTAATAAGCTTAATATTTCTTTTGAAATATGTGGAGACTTGGAGGGGTTTGATGTCAGAACCAGATATGGAGCTCTGATTCAAGTCTTTACGAATTTAGTTGATAATTCTTGTTATTGGTTGAATACAAGTCAGGCTAAAAGTAGGAAGATTCAGGTTTATATTGATAAAAACGCGAGAACAGTTATTTTTGCTGATGATGGCCCCGGTATTCATGATTCAATAAAGCCTTATTTATTTAGTCCGGGATACAGTATGAAGATTCCTCGTAGTGGGTTGGGGTTGTATATTTCAAAGCATTATATGAATGATATGAATGGAGATATTCAGAGTATTAATAATGATAAATATAGAATTAAAGAATTAGTTGGAGCTCAATTCCTGCTAGATTTTTCCAAAGTAGCTGGAGAATAAATATGGAAGAAGCTATGTTAGTTGAAAAGAAAAAATATAATAATAATAATGTTGTGTGTATTGTTGATGATGGCTTTCTTAATCCGGCCATTAAGGCTGGTAAAGAAACAGAAACAGTTTTTTTTACACACGATCTTAAAGATTGGATTAATAGTACTTGGGATGATATTGCGATTCAAAATCTTTGTACCAACCTTTTAAACAAAGGATGGCTTATTCAAGCATTTCCGCATCCTACTTTTTATGAAAATAAATTAGAAAAGGATGTATATATTTCAGATATATTAGTATTTGATTGGGAATATGTATCAGGAGAAGTTGAACAAATAAATGTTCTAAGAAGAATATTGTCTCAGTATCCTGTGTATGTTTATGTATTTTCTGGTGCTGATAAAGAAAATGAAATTAAGAAAGTTATAGAAGATGAATTAAAAG
>CASDRW010000012.1 GCA_949283275.1 uncultured Pseudomonadota bacterium | reverse complement strand
GTTATTCAGAACACCAATATTGATTTTAATATCAATTCCACCTCAGGTGAATATTTCGGCGCCATTTACGGAGGTGAGATAGAGGTAAGAGGATATCTTAATATCATTGACAACGGCACAACCTATCCTGATTATTCCGTCAATCATGATAACAGGGTGAATGTTGGAATATTGGCAAGCTCAGTAACTCTTAGGGATAATGCAGTATTGAATATTAACATAAATGGTTGTCAATCGCAAGGTGTTAGAAGTGCAAATATTGTTTTAGAAGATGAGAGTATTCTTAATGTTAAAACCAACGGTTACCAAGGTATAAATATAATAAATTCTGATATCACTATGAAAGATGAAAGTGTAATAAATGGCAATAGCTTTTCTACCGGAATGTTAAACTCAACTTTGAATATGGAAAGTGCCAAAACCAGAGTTAATATGGATACAAAAAATGCTTTTGGCAGTTCATCGGCATGGAGTAAGCATCAAATGTTATTAAATCTAACATCTGGTGCGCAAATTGCCACAAACTCCGGTGTTTATGAGGCAAAAGATGATGTCTATACTGTTTTGCCAGATAATTTTTGGGGTAATGAGTTAAGCACCTTCGGGGTAACACAAACATCCACCACAGCTCCTGATCTTAGTTCAATTTTTGATGATTTTGTCCAATATATTACCGAAAGTTCAAACAAGGTCGAAAACTCAGCCAGTCAAACTTCGGAAGAAAAACAATTTGATCAAATTATCAAAGAATATGACAAGTTATTAGCTGATTGCTCATATCAAGGCATCAACCTTTTGAAAGGCGGCAACCTCAAAGTGGTGTTTGATGAAAACCGAACTCACATCTTTAATGTCTTGGGGCAAGATATCACCAGCAAAGCGCTTAATATTACATCGGCAATTTGGAATGATGCTACAGCAATAGAGAATTCCATAAATCAACTCAACACCTCTATCACCACTTTACGCTCTTTGGCCGAAAATTTGGGCAACCAATATTCCATCATCACGACAAGGATTAATTTTACCGAAAGCCTGACTGATATCCTAGAAACCGGAGCTGATAACTTAACTCTGGCCGACATGAACGAGGCCTCAGCCCAATACCTCTCGCTTCAAACCCGCCAGCAGTTGGCAATTAACTCCCTCTCGCTGGCGTCAATCTCAGCCAGAAGTATCTTAAGTTTGTTCTATTAAAGAATCACTTTAGATGAGCTATTATACGCATTTTTTAGCCGTCTTCCAAGTGCAACAACAACGACACCGCTATCGAGCCGACAATTATTGTCGGAGCAGCCACAGCCAATGCCACCGGTAAATTTCCGCTTGTTCCCATAGCATAAACCACTTGTGATAAAAAATAAGCCGAGAAACCGGTAACGATTCCCCCCACAATCAAAAACATAACTCCGCCGCGGCGGTTATTGGGACGCAAGGCAAACACCGCCGCCATCAAAACCATAGTTATCAAAAACAGCGGCGACACCACCAACGACCAAAACCGCATCTGATGCCGTTGAATGGCAAATCCAGATTTATCATAAAATTCTATAACTTTGGGTAACTTCCAAAACGAAATTGCTTCCGGTTCCACAAAATTATCTTGAATTTTGCCTACATCCAACACTGTATTATAGCGCAAACCGGTCAAATGTTTCGTTGGTTGTCCTGCGGCAAAAATCTTCACATCTTTCAAATCAAAAAAGCCTTTTTCCAACACTCCGGCAAATGCCTCTATCTGGCGCAAAGGTTTTGATTCTTCATTCAATTCCGTAATACTAACTCCCCTGAGCAACAAATTTTTTCCTTTCTCCTGGTGCAAATCTTTAGCCTGCAAGACCATAACTTTGTCATCACCTATTGATTCCCTAATCCACAATCCCTCGTCCGAAAACAGCATTGCCGAAGGATCTCTAGTTTCCATTCGCTGTTCCAAAGTTTCAAACATATTATACATATCTGCCGCCACCGGATTAACCAAAGTAATATTTATTACTCCCACGACAAAAGTCGCCAAACATACCGGTGTCAAAAATCCCCATATTGACACCCCTGCCGAGCGCATAACCACGAACTCGTTGGTTTTGCTCAAATGCCAAAATGTAATCATTGCGGCAATCATCATCACAAACGGAAATACTTGTTCCACGGTTTTTGGCAATCTGGCCACGGCCAACTGCACCGCAAACCAAATATCCAAATCATCTCTTCCGGCAATACGCCTTAGCCTCTCCACCATTTCAAACAAAAATATAATTCCCAATATAATCAGCAACACTGCCAAAAAATTGAAAATAATCTGTTTGGTAAGATAGCGTCCCAAAATTGAAGTCGGTTTCATAACAACCCTTACAAAAAATTACAATTACTTAAAGACTATGCAAAAAAGCATTTTAATGCAAGCTAAAAACGGTAAAAAAGCTCCGAATATTAAGCATCTTAAAATAAATCGTTTATTTTATCCGGCAATATAACCACAATATTTTTATGCTTAAACTCGTCTCTCATGGCCAAGTCAACTGCCGCCACCATAGCTTTTCCTGCGACAATTCCTATTGGCAGACCCTCGGTTTGTGCCAAGGCCTTAGCCATATCTTTGGCATCTTCATCCCTAACCTCCATCACCTCATCAACCTTATCTTGTTGTCCTAAACCCTCATCTTTATCACTTTTTACAGCCACGGCATACAAATCCGGATTCGATGATTTTAAAGCTTGCGCCACTCGATTCAACAATCCTTTTTTTTCGACCGCAGCAACCAAAACATCTATTTCTCCCCCCATATCATCCAAAATTTCAGGAACACAGCCAAACAAATGCGCTCCCAACTCGGCTTCATTTTCAAATTGGTTCAACAATACTGCTTTCTCTGATTTTTCGGCCAAAATTTCAGTCTTTGCCATTGCGCCTTTCATTCCATCATCTGCTGGAGTAAGAATAACATCGGCCCCAAAATATTTAACAGTTTTTACAATATCTTTTTTTGTATCCTCCGGCATAACCAACAACAACGAGAGTTCCTTTGCGGCACAAATTGCAGCCGTTGACAGCCCTTCATCTCCGCTTACAGCCATAAGCAACACCGCATCATCTTTTATTTCTCTGGCCCTAAG
>CASDRW010000011.1 GCA_949283275.1 uncultured Pseudomonadota bacterium | reverse complement strand
TTGGTCTTGCTCGTAGGGCTCAAAATAATTTTTCGCCAACTCGCTTCGGTCACTTGTTTTTTAATTTTTGTATCGGCAACTTACATTGCCTCACAAAAATAACAAAACTACGCCTCTTGTGGTAAAATCAACCGGAGCAACGGTTGATTTTATCCTCGAGCCCCCTTCCTCGGGGTTTCAAACCCTCTCACCACAACAATACTAAAAAAGACACCGCAAGGGTGTCTTTTTGAAGGATTGGCGGATGAGGAGGGATTTGAACCCCCGATACGAGTCACCCCGTATACACGATTTCGAGTCGCGCGCATTCAGCCTCTCTGCCACTCATCCATTAGATTTTCATTTCTACAATAATATTTGTTTTAGCTCCTTTGGGATGCGCGCTTTATAGAGCCTTTGGCTCTGTCGCGCTTAATTGACGCGTCGCATTTTGACAAATGCTCCTTGTCGATCTTCACTTCGTTGCGATTCCAGCCTCTTCAGCCACTCATCCATTAGATTTTCATTTCTACAATAATATTTGTTTTAGCTCCTTTGGGATGCGCGCTTTATAGAGCCTTTGGCTCTGTCGCGCTTAATTGACGCGTCGCATTTTGACAAATGCTCCTTGTCGATCTTAACTTCGTTGCGATGTATCTATTAAACACTTTCTTTGTTTTTTGCAAGCATTTTTTTTTGAGCTTAATGAAAGCTGTTTATTAGCGAGCCGGCCAACATATACCAGCCGTCTATCAAAACAAAGAAAATTATTTTGAACGGTAAAGACAAAACACTGGGCGGTAACATCATCATACCCATTGACATCAGAACCGAGGCAATGACCATGTCAATAATCAAAAACGGAACATATATTAAAAATCCGATTTCAAAGGCACGCCTAAGTTCGCTGATCATAAATGCCGGAATGGTCGTTTTGAGAGAAGCGTCTTCAATGCTTTCAGGCTTTTCTTGAGCCAGGTCGGTGAATAACTGCAAGTCTTTTTCGCGGGTGTTTTTGACCATAAACTCTTTTAGCGGAAGCGTTGCTTTTTCTAGCCCTTCCGAAAGCTCAATCTTTTCATCTATTACCGGCTTAATCCCTTGTTCCCAAGATTTTTCGAAGGTGGGTGCCATGATAAAAACAGTCATGAATAAAGCAAGCGAAATCAAAACCATGTTGGGCGGAGTGGCATTGGTGGCAAGAGCCGAGCGAGTGATTGAAAATACCACAATCAGGCGGGTGAACGAGGTCATCATAATGACGATTGACGGCGCTAAAGATAAAACGGTGATAAGCGCCAAAACGCTGAAGATGCGCGCCGTGGCCGTGCCGGTTGAGGCATCGCCCAAATTGAGGCTTAGGTTTTGCGCAAGCGCAACGTCTGAAAAAAAGCAGATGCCACAAAGCAAAATTGATAGAAAAAGTATCCGTTTATTCATGAGTATCAGCTTCCTTGGGGGCTTGTTTGAGGACTAAATTTGATGTTGGCCCAAGAAGAAGCAAAAATTCTTCGGCCCCATATTCAATCAAAACAACCGAGGTTTTAGCATCAAGACGACGTTGTTCAACAATTTTGATGCGCGAGCCGGTACCAAAACATTTGCTTAAGCGGCAATTTAGTCCCTTGTGTTGACAAAACTTTATCAGCCACAAAGTAACAAACATCAGCCCCAAAACAAAAATAAAGGCCAACAGCGATTGAAAAATTTGGCTAAAATCCATCAAATCATCCTTAAAAGATTTTATGTTTGCGGAAATTATAAGTCCGAAGATGAGGATTAGTCAATAAAAGCCTTGCCCTTGTTGATATTGTTTGTTACACAAATAAATATGAAACAAACAAAAGACATAATCAGTGAGGACAGACGTACCGGCGATTTGGCCGATATGACAAGTCTTTTGCAGCCCTTGGCTAAAAAAATGCTTGGTAAAAAAGCTTTTGTTGAGGCTGATATTATGTGTTCGTGGAGAGAAATTGTCGGTGAGGATATGGCGGTTTTGTCCGTGCCGATGAAAATTGATTTCGGTCGGTTTGACAGATGTAACGGAACTTTGTGGGTGGAAGTTGCAAGCGGCGCCGTGGCTTTGGAATTACAAGCAAAAGTTAAGTTGATAATTGAAAAAGTTAATACTTTTTTTGGCTATAATGCGGTAGAAAAAATAAAGATAGTGCAAAATCCGGCGGTGGTTGCTGATAAGTCGGATATTCATAACTGTCAAAAAAAACTTGTAACCAAAGAAGAAGAAACTTATATTAAAAACTTGAGCAGAGATATTAAGGCCAAAGATTTGAGTGCGGCGGTCGAAAAGCTCGGATGTGCAATAATTGCTAACAATAAGAAGTGATGAAAAATGAAATTTGAACAGATTATTAAAACTTTTAGTGCCTCGGTTGCCGGAATTTTGGTTTATCTATTGGCCGGCGGGTTTTATTTGCAATCTAAGGGGTTTGTGTCTGATCCTGAGGGTGGGTTTGTTTTGGCAAATAATGCTTATGCCTCAGAAATCAAGACGCCACAGAAGGAAATTCCGCTTAATTATGCTTTTCCGCAAAACCATGTTATGGGAGAAAATACGGCACCGGTTACTTTATATGAATATTCTTCTTTTGGATGTTTTCATTGTGCCGATTTTCATTTGCAGGTGTTGCCGGAGCTGAAAAAAGAATTTGTCGATAAAGGTTTGCTCAAAGTTGTTTTTGTGCCGTTGCCGTTGGATAAAAATTCTATGGATGCCGCTTTGTTGGCCGAATGTGTCGATGAAGACAAATATTTTAGTTTTATTGAAGTGTTGTTTAAAAAACAACGTGATTGGGGAATGGCATTTAATCCGCAAAAAGTGTTGTTGCAATATGCAGCCTTGAGCGGATTGGAAAATGAAAAAGCCAAAGCTTGTTTGAAAAATGATGCCACGGCTGAGCGAATCTTAAAAGATCGTCAGGCTGGCTTGTCTGATTTGGGAATTAGCGGTACTCCGTCTTTTGTCGTATCGTCAAAATCGGACAACGAATTGGTTGAAGGGTTTAAGTCGTTTGATGATTTTGCTTCAATTATTCAAGCACATCTTGATGAACAATAAAAAACTTGGTCTTTTTAATAACTGCTTAATAATTAGTGGTGTAGTGTTTTATACATGAAAAAAACGCCTGAAGATATTGAAGAACTGGGAAGAAAAATAGCGCTGGTGCGCCAGAAAAAGGCTGCCTCAGAGCACAAAAAAGATGAAAATGATTTATCCAGAGCTTCGAGAATCGGGTTTAGAATCGGTGCGGAATTGTTGTCTGCGGTTGTTGTCGGTGCGGCAATAGGATATGTGGCAGATGATTTTTTTGGTACCAGGCCATGGTTGATGGCGGTGTTTTTGTTTTTGGGCGGCGCGGCAGGTGTACTTAATGTTTACCGCTTGGCCAGACAAGAAGATAAACAAAATTAGGGAGTGTGTGTAAAGTGTCTAATCCGCTGGAGCAATTTGAAATTAAACCTATTATCCCGATTAATATCGGCGGGGTTGACATATCTTTTACCAATTCGGCGTTGTTTATGGTATTGGCTGTTGCCGTATCTACATTGTTGTTGGGGTTGTGTTTACGCAAACGTACGATGGTTCCGGGGTTGGCACAGTCAATTCCTGAGAGCTTGTATGAGTTTGTGGCCAATTTGCTGCGGGAAAATGTCGGAGTGGAAGGATTGAAATATTTTCCGTTTATTTTTACGGTGTTTTTGTTTGTGGCTTTTGGTAATTTGTTGGGATTGTTTCCTTACTCGTTTACGTTTACTTCGCATTTGACGGCTGTCGGGAGTTTGTCGATTATTGCGCTGTTGTTTAATATCGGTATCGGCATAAAAAAGAAAAAACTCGGTTGGTTAAGAACTTTTTTGCCAAGAGGAATTCCGGTGGCTTTGGCTCCTTTGATTGTGCCGATTGAGATGATTTCGTTTCTGTCAAAACCTTTTAGTCTGACCGTTCGTTTGGTCGCTAATATGACGGTGGGGCATATCATGCTTAAGATTATTGCCGGTTTTATTGTCGGCTTGGGTGTGTTGGGGGCTATACCGTTTTTGTTTGACGGAGCTATTATTTGTTTTGAGATTTTTATATCTCTGTTACAGGCGTTTATTTATACTGTTCTGAGCTGTATCTATTTGGGTGATGCACTGCATGAACACTAATTTATAATTATGTATTAAAAACTAAATTTTATAAGGAAAGGATTAAAAAATGGAACCGTTAGCTTATATTGGTGCTGGTATGTGCGCCTTGTCAATGATGGCAGCCGCTTGGGGCGTGTCGCAAGTTTGGACGACAATTATTTCTACCGTGGGACGTAATCCCCAGGTAAAGAAAGATGTTGATATTTATGGTTGGGCCGGATTTGCCGCGGTTGAAGCTATTGCTTTGTATGCTTTGGTTATTGCGTTGGTAATGTTGACTGGTAACTAGAAGCCGGGTGTTGTTTGATATCCTTTTGAAACGGAAATCCCCTTTGCTTATTTGGGATTTCCGCCAGAAAGGGAAAATTAGTTGAAAAGCGAAAGCGAGAGATTAAATGCCTCAGTTAGATTTTAGTGTTTTTCCGTCGCAGTTGTTTTGGTTGGCGTTGAGCTTTTTTACAATGCTGTTTATTATGAGCAAGTTTATTATTCCCAAAACTGCGGAAATGATTGATTTGCGCAAGGCCAAAATTGACAGCGATTTGGAAAAAGCCGACGAGATAAAACAGCATGTTGAAGAAACGTTGCAAAAATATAACAACGCTTTGCAAGAGGCTAGCGCTAAAGCTAATGTATCTTTGCAAAAAACAAAAGAAGAGCTTAATGAAACAATAAGCCGCAGACAGGCCGAGCTTTATGCCAGATTGAAGCTTGATATTGAGGCTGGTGAGAAAAAAATTGATGCCTCTAAAGCAAAGGCTATGGTAAAAGTGGAGGAAAATGCTGCTGTTTTGGCAGTGGAAGTATTGAAAAAATTGGGCTTTGGCGGAGTGAAAGTTAAAGATGCCGCCAATGCGGTAAAGGCATTAGATGAGGAGTAGGGATGAGTTCCGGTTTGCCAAATAAAGATATAATTGATGCTACTCAAGATGCGGTGCTTAATGCGGCTTCGAGTATGGTTGAGGTTTTGGGAAATACTGCTCAGGAATTTGGGGCAGAGCCGTTTTATTTGGAGGCCGAATTTTGGGTCGGAGCTGCGTTTGTTGCGGTTATTCTTGCTTTGGCAAGACCGGTCGGCAAAGCTTTGATTGCTACTTTGAAACGTAGAAGTGAGATTATTGAGCAAAATCTTAAAGATGCGGTGGCGTTGAAAGAAGATGCTCAAAAGTTGTTGGCCGAATATGAACGTAAATTCAGAAGCGCCGAAAAAGAAGCAAATGATATTTTGCTTAAATCAGAGCGTGAAATTGAAAATGTAAAGAGAGAATATTTGGCCAAACTTGAGGCGGAAATGGCAACAAGAGAAAAAGATACCAGAGCCAGATTGAAAGCCGCCGAAGATGATGCTGCTCAGGAAATTGCAAACAAAACTGCCGAACTTACATTGAAAACGGTGAAAAAAATTTTGCACGACAGCATGGATGAAAAAGTTAAAAGCCAGATGATTGATGCTTCAATTGCTAATTTGAATAAATTTGTGTAATTAAAAAAGATTGAACAATCAAAAAAACAAGGCCGGATAATCAAGTATCCGGCCTTGTTTGAGTGGAGTGGAAAAAAGGACTAATCTGCTTTGAGTTTGTTCCATCCGGATTTGCGGGCAATGTTTTGCTGTTGCTCTTTTTCCCAGTTGCGGATAGGCTCATTCTTTTTTTGCAGAAGAGCTTTTTGCTCCTCGGTTTGGGCAATGCCAATGGGCATAAGCTGGTTGAATAGTGCCGGCGAGGCAAAGTCAACTTTGTTTTTGATCAAAGGCTCAATAAGGGCATCGATTATTTGGGCGGCAGGTTTGGCG
>CASDRW010000010.1 GCA_949283275.1 uncultured Pseudomonadota bacterium | reverse complement strand
TACAAATGACGGTTTGGCCCAAGCCTCACTTTTTGCAAATGGTAAGCCCCGACGGCTCGACCGGAGCTACACCGCTTAGGATATTAAAGAGCATTGACGCGTCATCTTCGGCCAGCGCGCAGATGTATTCGCCGGAGGATTTGCCCAGCTATCTTGATATGTTTTTAGGCAATATTGGCGGCTGTATAGGCGAGGTATCGGCTTTGGCGTTGTTGTTGGGTTTTGCCTGGCTTTTGTATCGCAAAGTAATCACTTGGCATATTCCGGTTTATTATGTGGCGACTGTTTTGGTGTTTACCTCCGTTTTATATTTTACGACCGGCGATATGAAATTTTTACCCTTGGCACATCTGCTTTCAGGCGGTTTGATGTTAGGCGCAATTTTTATGGCGACCGATTATACTACTTCGCCGATGACGCTAAAAGGGCAAATAATTTTTGCCATAGGCTGCGGAATATTAACGGTGATTATTAGGTCTTTCAGCGCCTATCCCGAGGGAGTTTCTTTTGCCATTTTGATAATGAACGCGCTTGTGCCGCTAATTGACAAATATGCAGTTCAACGTTGCTGCGGGGAGAAACGCTGATGTCAAAGAAAAAACAAGGTCCGATAAAACCGATTGTAACTTTAGTTGTCATTGCCTGCTTGTCAGCTTTTATTTTAGGCTATGTTCATGACATTACGTTAGAGCCGATAAGAAAAGCTAAAGATAATCAAGAATTGGCAGCCATAGCCGAGGTTGTAGGGGAGTTTGACAACAATCCGTTTGCCGAGAAGATGAAAATCACCACCAAAAACAAAAAACATAAGTTGACGATGTATCCTGCCCGCCAAAATGGAGCGCTTACCTCTGTTGCCATCAAGGCTTACACCAACACCGGCTTTGGCGGCAGAATAGAAATTATGGCCGGATTTAATGTTGATGGTTCCATTAAAAACTTTAAGGTTATTTCAAGCCACGAAACACCAGGGCTTGGGACCAAAGTTGACGAGCCGAAGTTTAAGGAACAATTCAAAGGATTTTATCCACGTCGTCAGGTATTAAAAGTCAAACAAGATGGTGGTGAAATAGATGCTGTTACGGCGGCAACGGTTAGTTCAAGAGCCGTCCTTAAAGCTCTTGAACGGGCATTTGATGCATTTAGCAATTTTAATTCCGGAGGCAACCATGAATAAAGAGAGCATATCGAATCTCACTCGCGGCATTATAAGAGAAAATCCGATATTTGTCATGATGCTTGGCATGTGTCCGACGCTGGGTGTTTCAACCTCTGGCATAAACGGCTTGGGCATGGGCTTGGCCACGGCATTTGTTTTGATATTGTCCAATGTATTTATATCAGCGGTTAAGAACTTAATTCCTGATATTATAAGAATACCGAGCTTTATTGTGATTATAGCCTCATTTGTAACGGTAATAGAAATGCTGATGCAGGCCTATTTACCGACATTATATCAGGCTTTGGGCATATATATTCCGCTTATTGTGGTAAATTGCATAATTTTGGGCCGCGCCGAAGCTTTTGCCTCCAAGAACAGTGTGTGGCAGTCGTTCTTAGATGGTGTTGGCATGGGGTTGGGCTTTACCATAGCTCTAACAATTCTTGGCACCATCAGAGAAATTTTGGGAAATGGTTCGGTATTTGGGTGGTCATTTGTCGGTGAAGACGCGCATCCGATGCTTTTGTTTATTATGCCGCCGGGAGCGTTTTTAGCCTTGGCCGGTATCATCATTGTTGTTAACAAATTTCGGGGAGTAAAATAGCCATGGATTATCTAATGATTTTTATTACCGCGATATTTGTGAACAACATAATTCTGTCGCAGTTTTTGGGAATATGCCCGTTTTTGGGTGTTTCCAAGCGTATTTCAACGGCCATAGGCATGGGGTTCGCCGTAATGTTTGTCATGACCTTGGCAACGGTTGTAACATTTTTGATTTATTATACATTTTTGCAGCCCTATCAGCTAAAATTTATGACCACGGTAACCTTTATTTTGGTCATAGCCTCACTGGTGCAAATGGTTGAGTTGGTAATCAAGAAAACATCACCGGCATTGTATCAGTCTTTGGGTATTTTCTTACCGCTTATCACCACCAATTGTGCGGTTTTGGGAATTGCGATTTTAACAATCCAAAAGAATTATACACTCTTGGCCGGCATTTGCTATACTTTGGCTTCAGCCATGGGCTTTACATTGGCAATTGTTATTTTTGCCGGCATCAGGGAAAGATTAGAGCGTACCGATATTCCGCAAGCCCTAAAAGGCACGCCGATAGTTTTGATATCAGCCGCTTTGTTGTCGATGGCATTTATGGGCTTTGCCGGAATTTCATATTAAAAAAAGAGCCTTAGGTTTATTTCATAAACCGAAGACTCTCTGTAGTTTTTTATCTGGTGGCTAAAGCAATTTTTGCATATCCACCACCGTCAGGCTGTCAGCCTTGAACGGGAAGACGATCTCGCCATATTTGATTGGTGAAACGACGAATACGTCTTTTTCTTCGCCGTCCAGCACAATCCTTAACATTTTTGGGTTGTGTTCATACCGCCTAAAAGCCTCGTCATAAGACAAAACTTTTATGTTCCATCCCAAAATGGCGCGCCGGGCTTTTTTGTCCTCAGATTGATAATGTCTGACAATGAAGCCTAATCCTTTGCTAACAGCTCCGATGACGGCATCTTTTGATGACATATAATTCAATTCACTTTCACTGCCGCAAGCCTCGCTGATGCCGAAGCGATAAAAATTTTTCTCCATAAAAATAAAGTTTTTAATTAGTACTAATTGTATAAAGGTTCAATAAAGATAGAGCGTTTAAGGAGTAGTTGTCAACATTTTTTTCAAATTTTGTACAATATCTTCAAACATCTCATAAGTTAACACCCCGGTATTTATGTTATAGCGCGATGTATGATAAGAGTTAAGCATCAACAAATTATGTCTATCAAGCTTATGGCAGGCCCCGTGAGCAAATTTGAAAGCCGACTTTTTATACCCCAAGACACTAAGTACTGCATTATGTGCCACGGTCCCCAAAGTAAGGATGATTTTAAGGTTTGGCATGTTGGCAATTTCTTGCTTGAGATAGGTTCCGCAATTTCTAATTTCCTCCCCGGTAACCTTATTTTGCGGCGGCACACACCTGACCGAGTTGGTAATCCTAACATCAACAAGCTCAAAACCGTCATTGGCTTTTTTGGCGTAATTTCCTTTGGCAAAGCCATATTTTTTCAAAATAGGGTAGAGTACATCGCCGGCATAATCATTGGTAAAAGGCCTTCCAGTTTGGTTAGCGCCGTTAAGTCCGGGAGCAAGCCCAATGACGAGCACTTTTGCATCCAAAGAGCCAAACGGCGGCACTGGAGCATTAAAATAAGCGGGAAATTTTTTTATATTATCAGCTCTGAATTGGAGTAATCTTTTACACTTATCGCAAGTCTTATCAGGTGGACAAAATACCATAATTAAAATCCTTTCATCAATAATAAAAAAATATCGCAATTATGTAAAAAAATATTTAAATACCCCCTTTAAATAAAAAATATAGCCATTATCTAACAGACATAAACCGTATATCCATGCGGTTTATAAACAGGACTATATTATAATGTATTAAATAAAATCTGTTTATAAATGGAGCAAAAATACAATGAAAAAATCATTATTACTTGCAGGAGTAGCCTGTGTTTTGATTTCAACCAATGCATCTGCCGAGTGGAAAGATGTAATGAGTAACCCAAAAATGTATGTAGGTATAGACTACGGTTATGATTATGCTGATTTCAAAGGTGGTTTGGATGAAGCCAAAAAGAGCTACAATTCAGCTATTGTTAACATCGGTGCGAGAATGGATCGTGTTGGTGCCGAAGTTTTTGGTCAGTGGACAGGCAAAAGAACCAAAGACTTGGCCGCAGGTAAATTAAAAAGCAAGGTAAATGCTTATGGTCTTGATCTTTACGGATATCAACCCCTGGGTTGCGAAGGCAAATTTGATTTGTTAGCCACCATCGGTGTAGCTGATTACTACTATAAAGGAGAAACAGATGGCGGTAGCTCAAGCAGCAACCATGTTGGCTGGCGTATTGGTGGCGGTGCAATGTATAACATGACCGACCACATTTCAGCCCGTGTTGTTGGACGTTATGCTTATGTAGGGTCAAACGAGTTAAATCATATAGCAGAAGTAACTGCAGGTTTAAGATATTCTTTCTAAATTTGTTGTTGCTTAAATCAAAAAAGCCTTTTCTCAAAATGGGAAAAGGCTTTTTTAATATCTAGGCAATTGGGTCTGTGTGATATTGTATCATATGTTTCTTAATAAATATCTGCCGCATCTCGTCTTTGCTAATCCGCATAACAATAAAGAAATAGCCGCCGCAAACCACAATCGCACCGCCAACCCAGGCAATCGGACCGGCCCAAAAAATGCCGATATATCCGATTACATGTGCCAAATACATGGCGGCAAAAGCCCTTACTCCCAGTTCTACAATACCGGAGATAAGCGGAATATTGGTTCTTCCCATACCTTGAAGAGCATTTCTGGCAATAAATATGCACGATAAACAAAAGTAGAAATAAGAGCTTATCATCAAATATTGCTGTCCGATGTGGATGATATTCTCATTTCCTCCCTCAATAAATGCCGACACCATGTGCGAGCCGAAGAACCTTACCGATAACGTAATTGTAATGCTTAATATCAGACAAAGCATCAAGCATTGGCGAACACCTTGGCGAATACGTTTAATAAGCGCCGCGCCATAATTTTGTGCCGAAAAGGTAGCAAAAGCAATACCAAGTGCAAACAAAGGCTGAGTTGATATCTGTTCAATTCGCATTGCCGCGGTAAATCCTGCAATAATATCCGTTCCAAAAGAGTTGCACACACTTTGCACAATCATCATACTCAAGGCCAAAATCGAAAATTGAATTGCCATAGGTGCGGCCACTCTCAAATGTTCTTTCATAAATTTGTGATTATATTTGCAGTCTTTCCACGACAGTTTTAATAAAGGAAATTTTTTGGCAATAAACCAAACGCAAGCCACCACGCTTAGCGTCATGGAACAAAACGTTCCCATAGCCGAACCAGCCACTCCCCAGCCGAAGAAATAAATAAACATAAAATTAAAAACGATATTCAACAATGACGAGGCAATAAGGAAATAAAGCGGAGTTTTAGAATCGCCCAAAGCTCTGATAAGCCCGGATAATAAATTGTATAAGACAATAGATGTTATCGCCACTCCCAAAATAAACATAAAGCGATGAGCTTCATCCATAATTTCTTCAGGTACATTCATAAGCCTCAGCAACGGGCGCAAGAAAAATACCAAACTCAAGCTTATGATGACACTTAATAAAACCGAAGCCACCAAAGCATGAAAAGCCGATGATTTAACTCCTTTCCAATCTTTGGCACCAAAGCGTTGTGCCGTAATAATCGTCAACCCTGCGGTAAACCCGAAAGCAATCATCAAAAACATAAAAAATAACGGCGCCGATGAGCCAACCGCGGCCAAAGATTTAACCCCGAGCAAGCGGCCGACAATCAAGATATCCGATATTTGAAATAATTGTTGAAACAAATTGCCGACCAAAATAGGCAAGGCAAAGCATATAATCAGTTTTATCGGATTCCCTCGTGTTAAATCTTTTATCATTTTATCACCATATTTCTTTCAAGCAAAACGGAGTTGTTTTAATGCGTTAATTCTTAAAAGTAAAGCACCAAAAACGTTTATGTTATAAAATGGTATATATTTACTTTTGCTTAATTTTTTTGCGCTTAAGATAAAAATAAATTATTTTGTTATAAGGAGAAAACCAATGTCGCAACGCTTTATTTTAAATGAGACCAGCTATCACGGCCATGGTGCAATTAAAGAAATTGTAACCGAGGTCAAATCCAGAGGTTTTAAAAAAGCCTTAATTGTTACCGACAAAGATTTAGTAAAATTTAAAGTGGTAAAAAAAATAGCCGATTTGTTGGATAAAAATAAATTAGCTTATGAAATTTTTGACGAGGTCAAGGCCAACCCGAGTGTTGATATTGTCAAATCCGGGGTTAAAGCTTTCAAAAAAGCCAAAGCCGATTATATGATAGCCATCGGCGGCGGCTCTCCGCAAGATACTGCCAAAGGTATAGGTATCATTATCAACAATCCGGAATTTGCCGATGTTGTGTCATTAGAGGGTGTTGCTCCCACCAAGAATAAAAGTGTGCCGGTAATTGCGGTTGCCACCACGGCCGGTACCGCCGCCGAGACCACAATTAACTATGTTATTACCGATGAGAAAAAGCGCCGTAAATTCGTTTGTGTAGATCCGCACGATATTCCGGTTGTAGCCGTTGTTGACCCGGATATGATGTCGTCCATGCCCAAAGGTCTGACCGCCGCCACCGGTATGGATGCCTTAACGCATGCTATCGAGGGCTATACTACTTTGGCCGCCTGGGAGTTGGCCGATACTTTGAATCTAAAAGCAATTGAGCTGATATCTAAAAATTTGCGCAAAGCGGTTGAAAATGATCCCGATGCTCGCGAGGCTATGGCTTTGGGCCAATATGTAACCGGTATGGCATTTTCTAATGTCGGCTTGGGCGTGGTTCACGGTATGGCCCATCCTTTGTCTGCTTTCTATGATACTCCGCACGGCGTTGCCAATGCTGTATTGTTGCCTTATGTTATGGAGTTCAATGCTCCCTATACCGGTACCAAGTTTAGAGAAATTGCCAAGGCTATGGGCGTAAAAAATGTTGATAAAATGAAACAAGCCGAATATCGCGAGGCTGCCATCAAGGCTGTTACTAAACTTAAAAAAGATGTTGGTATTCCTAAAACCTTAAAAGAAATTGGGGTCAAAAAAGAAGATTTGGAGGCGTTAGCCGATGCTGCCATGGCCGATGTCTGCACCGGAGGCAATCCGCGTCCTTGCACCAAAGCCCTTGTTTTGGAGGTTTATAAAAAAGCCTTCAACGGTAAATAGGAGCATAGTATGGGAAAGATATTGGTTATGGGAGGTGCGGGCTATATCGGCTCGCACACTCTCAAGCACTTAAAGGATAACGGCTACGATGTTTTGGCCGCCGATAATCTTGCAACCGGCCACAAAGAGGCGGTTTTAGACAGTGAATTGGTAATCGCCGATTTATTGGATTTAGACAGCCTAAAACGGCTGTTTTCTTTATTCAAGATAGATGCGGTAATTCACTTTGCCGCTTTTTCGCTTGTGGGCGAGAGTGTGGCCGATCCGGCCAAATACTACCGCAACAATGTTGTCGGCACGCTCAACTTGCTTGATGCTATGCGCGAGTTTGGGGTCAATAAAATAGTATTTTCAAGCACTTGCGCTACCTATGGCAATCCTTTGTATACGCCGATAGATGAAAAACATCCGCAAGCCCCCATTAATCCCTATGGCCAAACCAAACTGGCAATAGAAAATATCTTTCGTGATTATCAAAAAGCCTATGGGCTAAAGTATATCGCTCTGCGTTATTTTAATGCCGCCGGAGCAGATGAGGAAGGCCTAATCGGCGAAAGCCATAGCCCCGAAAGCCATCTTATTCCGCTGGTGCTAAAGGCTATTAAAGGGGAGAGGGCCGATATCAAAGTTTTTGGCAATGACTATGATACGCCTGACGGGACTTGTTTAAGAGACTATATTCATGTCAATGACCTATCCTTGGCCCATCGGCTGGCATTGGAAAAGCTGGATGAATATCAGGGCTTTATAAATCTTGGCACCGGAATTCCGACCTCGGTTTATCAGATTATAAAAGCCGCCGAAAAAGTAAGCGGCAAACCTTGTCCTATCACTATTGCACCGCGCCGCGAGGGCGACCCGGCCGAGCTCTATGCCAACAACAAGCTGGCTCAAGATATTTTGGGCTGGCATCCTCAATATATCAATATCGAGGATATTGTCCGCACGGCTTGGAATTGGGAGCTCAATCGCCGCTTTTAAGAGATGCTGTCATTTCATCGACAAAGGCGGGCAGGGTAACGCCTGCCTTTCCCATGATATGATGATCAAAATAAAAATTATTTGAGGTTGGCTCCAGATTAAATTCATAGGTTAAGGCACCATGATATTTAGCTGTCTGCACAAAAGCAGCTGCTGGAAATACCACGCCTGATGTACCGATAGATAGGAATAAATCGCAACTCCTTAACAACTCATCAACCTTGTCCATATATAAAAGATTTTCGCCAAAAAATACGATATTGGGTTTCATCATTTCGGCAACCTGACAATTGGGGCATAAGGTTTCGGTATCAACATCGCCAAAGGTCTCCAATATATGCCCGCAATTCAGACAAACCGCCTGATTAATCTGCCCGTGGACATGATAAATGTTTTTGCTTTTGGCTTTTTCGTGCAGGGTGTCAACATTTTGAGTAACAATATTGACATTGGCCGGATATTCATTTTGCAGCCTGGTAATTGCCAGATGAGCGGCATTGGGCTTAGCTTTAACCAGTTCTCTCTTAAGCTCGTTATAAAATTCATGCACATATTGTGGGTTGCGTTGAAAAGCCTCAATTGTTGCTACATCTTCCACTTTGTGGTTGTTCCAAAGACCGTTGGAGGCTCTAAAAGTTGCCAAACCTGATTCGGCTGATATCCCAGCACCAGTCAAAATAACGATATTCTTAAAAATTTTCATATCCCAAAACCTCAAAATATCTGTTGCAATAACTAGTTATTTTTTTTTATAATTCCAAAATAAGAGGAATACAAGTAAAATGCGCTTTTTGTTATTGTCATGTTGCGCCCCATGTTCATGCGCCGTAATTGAGAAATTGGCTCAGGAAAAAGCCGATTTTGCAGTTTTGTTTTATAATCCCAATATTAGACCTTTGGCTGAATATCAAAAGCGCCGCGACGAGAACGAGCGCTTGTGCCGAAAATACGGTGTTAAGTTTATTGAGCTTGAGTATGATAATGCTCGTTGGTGCGAGTTGACCCAAGGGTTGGAGGATTTGCCTGAAAGGGATAAGCGTTGCAGTATTTGCTTTTTGATGCGGTTTGAGCGTGCTTTTGCCTATGCCAAAGAGCAGGGCTTTGAAGCTGTTGCTAGTGTTTTGGGTGTCTCGCGCTATAAAGACTTAGCTCAGGTCAATCGGGCAGCTCACGCGGCGGCAAAAAAGGCAGAGCTGCCCTATTTGGAGATAGAAGGGCGCAAGGGCGGCATGCAAGAGCGCCGTCAGGAATTGATAAAAAAGCTTGAGTTGTACAATCAAACTTATTGCGGTTGCAAACCGCGAAAGGAGTAAGAATGTTTTGGCAAGATTGGTTTACGCCTAAATCTTTTAACAGCGGATTTTTACCTGAAAGAGACGGTCATTTGGTTTATTTTGCTGAGTTTGGTAACAAAAAAGGTATGCCGGTAATATTTTTTCACGGTGGCCCCGGCGGAAGTTGCAAAGCCAAATATGCCAAAACCATTAATTTGCGCAAATATCGCGCGATTATGATTGATCAGCGCGGTTGCGGACAATCCCAGCCTTTGGGCAAATTAGAGCATAACACCACTCAGGATTTATTGAACGATGTTGATCGTCTGCTGGAGCATCTAAATATCCAAGGCAAAGTAATTTTGCGCGGAGCCTCGTGGGGCTCGACTTTGGCGCTGTTGTGGGCGGAAAAACACCCGCAAAGAGTAGAAAAGTTGTTGCTCTCGCAGGTGTTTTTGGCCAACCAGGATTTCAACCAGTGGGAGTTTGGCGGAAGCGGGTATTTATACCCTGAATTTGTGTCATATATGCAAGAAGAATCTGATGGAAATACAATCAGTTATTACAACAAGTTAATCCAGTCGGATAACCTACAAGATCAGCTCACCGCCGCCAATCATTATGGCTGGTTTGAGCGTGTTTGCGGCAGTATGAACCCGGCATTTGGCACTTTTACCGAGCTTTCCGAAAAAGAGCTGGCCTCGCAACGGATTTATATGCACTATGCCGCCAACAATTTCTTTTTAAGTGACAATGATATTTTGGATAATATAAACAAAATCAAAGAGATAGAAGCATGTATTGTCCACAACAGGCTTGATTTGATAGCACCTCTCAAAGGTGCATGGGATGTGCATTGCAGCCTAAAGAATTCGCACCTTGAAATTGTGCCTGATTTTGGCCATGTCAGCAAGCTGCTTAATAAGACCATAACCAAAGAATTTAACAAGGCATTGAAATGATAAAAGATTTTTATATATTTAGGCATGGACAAAGCACCTATAACCTCATTGGGCGTACTCAAGGGCATACCAATGATTCGGTTTTGACCACGCTTGGGCGGGAGCAGGCGGTTGGCATCGGCCAAAAGCTTAAAGACAAAGGGATAGAGCTTATTGTTACATCGCCTCTCAAACGTGCCCGCCAAACCGCTGAGCTTGCCAATCAAACCCTAAACATAGAAATACAAGAGGACAATCATTTTATAGAAGTTGATGTTGGCTGTGTCGAGGGTTGGCCCAAAGACAAAATCATAAGCCAATACAAAGAAATATATCAAAAACTGCATGATATAATTCCTGATGAAAATGCTTGTTATCCTGGCGGCGAAACCAAAAAACAAGTGCGTGAGCGTGTGTTTGCTGGTCTTGAATATTGGGCTGCGCAATCTAATTATAATACGATAGCCATATCATCACATGGCATTATGCTGGCGCAAACAATGACTGCCTTGGGGCAAAAGTGCAACGATGTTCCAAACGGAGCCATCTTGCACATCAAAAAGGAAAATGACGCATGGCAAATAATCGGGTGGATTTGATGCAAAACAAGCACAAAGTGCAAAATATCGAAGACGCGCATTTTGTTTTGCTGTTATTATATCGCGAGTATTCAATCAGATTGTTGCAAGACGCAACGACAAAAGACGATTGCATTATAAAAATGCAGCAAATAAAGAAAGATATCACCGAATTATCGGCGCAAGAGCTAATATTAAAAGCCGAGCAAATATATTTACCGCTGTTAAGCAAGCTCAAATTGGTATAAATCTGGGGCTATTTCACATCATCCCTCTTTTTTAATATGTTTTTATATACATAATATATATTATGCGACAAATATGTTTATGAATAAAAGTTGTCCCCCGGTAAAAACGCCCCTTAAAATATAAGCAAAATAAATATTGCAAAATCAATTAGATGTTATATAATTGACAAAAATTACAACACATTTACAATGAGGTTTTATATGCTCGAAAACTTTGTAATGCCAGAAATCATCGAAAATGACACTATTATGTTGTCATCTCGCAACAATCATAAATATGACGAAGATATGTGGTCTGAAATTGATAAAAACCGCAACTTTTTGCGCACGTATATGTTTTGGGTTGATAAAACCAACTCACTTCAAGATTGCAACTCCGCCACCGATATGTTCACCGACAAATGGCAAAAAGGCACCGATTATGCCTACTCTATTGTGCTAAAATCAACCGGCAAAGCCATTGGTTCGATAGATATTCATAATGTCGATTGCGAACATCACAGTGCCGAAATCGGCTATTGGCTGGCTCCGGAATATAATGGCTTCGGCTATATGACGCAGGCTGTTAAATTGATTGAAACAGAAGCTTTTTTGCAAGGTCTGCACCGTATTGTCATCACCACCCAGCAAGAAAATATACGCTCATCCAACGTGGCCAAGCGCTCAGGCTATATCTTTGAAGGAGCTAACAAAGATGCAATCTTTAGTGATAATGCGTTTCATGACAGATTAGTCTTTGCCAAACTAAAAAACTCTTGATTTTTGATATTTATGGTTTTATTTATGCCCCATAAACACATCTTTTAATATAGGAAACACATTATGGAAATAAGCTTTATCAATGACGAATATTCTTCCAACCTAGAAGATAGCCTTCGCTTTGCTAAAAAGAACAATTTGCGCTATATCGAGTTGCGTAATGTCAACAGCCGCAATATCTGCGATTTTACACTTGCTGAGGCCTCTGAAATGGCGGGCAAGATATTGTCGTCAGGGGTCTTGGTGTCGTCCATCGCCTCACCTTTTCTTAAATGGTCAGAAAATGAGGATGATTTTAGCATTTGCGGGCAAAAAGTCGCCGATGAGGCCGAATATTTTACCAAATTGATGGATTTGGCCGATATTTTCGGCGCTCCCAATATTAATATCTATTCCTATCTCAAAAAAGATAAGACCTCAATGGAAGATCTTGGCAAAAAGCTTGATGTCTATAGCCAACTGGCCTTAGAGCGCGGTATTTCGCTTTTGCTGGAAAACGATGCTGATTGCAATATCTCAACCATCAGCTCAATGCATCAACTGCTTGAATTATATGGATTTTCCAATATTTTTCCATTGCTAAATCTCGGCAACACCATTGCCATGGCCGATGATTTCAAACCGCAAGAGCTGCAAGATATCATCAACAAATGCCAGTATTTTCATCTCAAAGACTATGATGCCGAGCTCAAGCGCAATGTGGTCATTGGCGAAGGAAATATTGATTATGAAGACCTGCTTCATGATAAGTTAAACGATACCGACGTCATATTTTCGCTTGCAACATCAACCGGTTATCCTGAGGATTTGCAGATGTCGCTTAACCTGGTTCAAACCTGGGAGTAATAAAAAGGGCTCTTTTCGCAAGAGCCCTTTGTTTTTTTATTAGTTGCCTTACAGAAAACCCCGAGTTTACTCGGGGCTGAATGCCAAGGTGTTGGAACAACACCGCTCCACGCCAACGAGCGTGGTCAAACCGTAAGGTTTGTAGCTGTTATAGAACCCCCAGTTTACTGGG
>CASDRW010000009.1 GCA_949283275.1 uncultured Pseudomonadota bacterium | reverse complement strand
GAATAGCTAACGATAGCTCTGACATTTTTCAACACTCCGGACAGCTCCGAGGCGGCAAAAGTAATGGCATCAGCCTCCGAGGCCTCGCAAGGAGCCTGCCTTGAGCTGTTCATCAGCTCAAAAAACAGCGGATCATTTTCCACTTGTTTAATAATACAATGCATCATATTAACGGCATTAACCGGATATTTTCCGGCCGCGGTCTCGGCCGAAAGCATAACGGTGTCTGCACCGTCATAAACAGCCGTGGCCACATCGGAAACCTCAGCTCTGGTAGGGGTAGGATTACCAATCATCGATTCGAGCATTTGGGTTGCAATAATCACCGGCTTGGCATATTTGCGACACAGTTTAACGATTCTTTTTTGCAACACCGGCACGGTTTGTATCGGGCACTCAACACCAAGATCACCTCTTGCCACCATAACGGCATCGGTTTCTCTCACAATATTTTCCAAATCCTCAATTGCGCTTGGTTTCTCAAGCTTGGCAATAACTCTGGCCTTACCGTCAATCAGTTTTTTAAGTTCTCTGACATCGTCGGCCTTTTGCACAAAAGACAATCCTATCCAGTCCACGCCCGTTTTCAAAGCAAACTTAAGATCTTCCTTATCTTTTTTGGTAATTGCCGATATATTAAGTTTGGTATTAGGCAGATTAACCCCTTTGTGGCTTGAGATAAACCCGCCGACCACAACTGTTGTTTCCAAAATTTGTTTTGAGCATTTATCGACTCTCAAAGCGATATATCCGTCATTAACCAACAACGTATCTCCTGGTTTTACGGCCTCAAAAATTTCTTTATGGGGCAAGCAAACTCTGGTTTCATCGCCGAGTTTTGGGTTCATATCCAAGACAAATTTTTGCCCTTCTTTAAGCAAGACTTTTTCATCTCTAAAATCGCCGACCCTGAGTTTTGGCCCCTGCAAATCGGCCAAGATTGAGATTAAACGTCCTTTTTCTTTTTCAAGCGAGCGAATAATTTTAATCCGTTTTTTGTGTTCCTCATGAGTTCCATGGCTAAAATTAACTCTGAAAGCATCGGTCCCGGCATCAAGCAAAGCTGACAACTGTTCTTTTGTAGCCGAAGACGGCCCGATGGTTGCTAATATTTTAGTATGAGTATCTGTTGGCATATTAATTTCCCTCAAATAAAAAACTTTTATTTTAGATATAGTCCAAATAAGTTAATAACGAGTTATTTTTATACTTGTAAATAACAATTAAATTTGTTAAATTCCAGCAAAATCTGATTTTATAAGCAAGGAGAACAACCATGACAGAACAAACAACCGAAGTTGGTGGCATAGCAGCCGACCGCCTGCGTTCTTTAATTGAGCGTATTGAGCGTCTTGAGTAAGAGAAGAAAGCCATATCATCAGACATCCGCGATATTTTTGCCGAGGCCAAATCGGCAGGATTCGATGTCAAGATTATGCGTGCGGTCATCAAATTGCGCAAAATGAACGCCGCCGACCGCGACGAGCAGGAATTTTTGCTTGACACTTATAAAAAAGCTCTTGATATCTAAAAAAAGCCCCTTTCAAGGGGCTTTTTTTATACTTTGGTAACCACCACCATTGCCTCCCGCAAAATCCGGTCATGAATCATATATCCGGTCTGCACCTCGGCAATAATTGTTCCCACCGGTTTTGATTTATCCTCCACCTCTTGAATAACCTGATGAAAATTAGGGTCAAATACTGTCCCCATAATATCCATCTTATGGATATCAAACTTATCAAACACCTTGGTCAGCTCATTTTGGGTAAGCTCCACCCCTTTAAGCAATGCTTCGCAGGATTCGCCTGCTTCATCACTTCCGTGAGCGGCATCAATTGCTCTTTGCAGATTATCGGCCACCAAAAGCAAACTTTTGGCAAAATTGGCAATCGCAAACTTATTATTCTTATCAATCTCTTGCTGACAGCGTTTTTTGGTGTTTTCCGCCTCGGCAAAGGCGCGCAAATAATCCTCTTTAAGTTTTTGATTTTCTGCCACCAACTCTTCAAGGCGGGCAACATCTTGCTCTATATTATCCTCTTCCTCGCCGGCAGGCTCAGATTCCTCTTCTGGCAAATCTTCATTTATTTCTTCATCTACAAATTTTTCTTCCATATTTTTTTTGTTTTTAGTCATCTTTTTTCTCTTTAAAACAATTTAGAAATCATTTATATTCCCATCTATACTCAAATTTAGTGACTATTACTTGACAAGTCAAGAGTGATGACTATTAATTAAATCACATTACTGATTATTTTGATTTAGAAAGATTTTTGATACGATGCCCAAAGCAAAAATAAATTCTGACATTTTGCAAAGCACAATTTTGCTGCCGTCAAAATTTAATAAAAAGAAATTTATACTAACCTACACGATTCCCGCCAACCCCTATGCTCTTGAGATACAGAACTTGGGCAAGGCTCAATGCTTTGGCAAAACCCCATGGCCCAAAAACTCTCGAATCCATGCCTGGATGCTCTCTGCCGAAACCGCCACATTCATGAAAGCCGGCGGTCTTGGGATGATAGCCTCCGAGTTGCCCGAGGCATTTAACCGCCGCTATGGTGAAGCTGGCGAAAACATAACTGTTGTAACTCCGATGTATTTGGGCGACACCGGCAAAAAGAAAGCAACTTTTGACGGCACGACATACCAAGGCGCCGAACACACCAAAATCAATGTAAAAAAGCTCACCGAGTATAAAGTTGCTTTTATGGATGCTGCGGAAAAATTTGTTGATTACAAAGTAGAGGTTTACACCGGTATTTGCGAACACACCCCCTATATATTTCTTTCAAACGAGCATTTTTTTGGCATTGCTCCGCACAAAGACAATCCCCCCGCCCAAGACGGTTGCTATATTATGAACTATCACGGCGTTAACGAGGTTGAGCGCTTTGCCTTTTTTTCCAAAGCCGTTTATGAGCTTATACGCCTTGCTCTAACAAAAGATAAAGCACCCAACATGATTATTGCCAACGATTGGCATTCGGCGGCTCTTTCCGGGCTGATGAAATATTTGCCGGTTGCCTTGGTTGACAAAGAGCTTATGAGCGAAGAAGATGCAGACAAGATACGCTCGATTCCCATCATTCACATAGCCCACCATTTAGGCTATCAAGGCTGGGATTATGAGAACACCGCCAGGATTCTCAACTCTCTTTATGGCAAGCAAACAGCTTTTGTCTTCAAAAACGCCAAAGCCATCAAAAACTCCAATCCGCGCACACCCAATACTCTTATTGTCCATGATTGCTACAATCAGGCTTCAGGCAATTTTCACCTTGCCGATCGTGTGGTTACGGTATCCAAGAACTATCTTGAAGAAGTTTCCAAAGAATTGGGCTTTGGTCATGATTTCCGCGATATTTTAAAAATACGCAAAGACCACCGCACCTTCTTTGGCATTGTCAACGGCTATGACAAAAATCTTATTTCCCCCAATGCCGCCAAAATCAAAGATATCAACACTTTTTTTGGCGATACTGATTTCAAAGTATTTAACCAAGATTCTTTAGAAAACAAAACACACAATAAGGCCGAATTTATCAAACTAATCTCGCGTCTTGCCAAAGATGATACCTACAAAGACAAAATAATTCCTTTAATTGAAACCTACAAGTTTGAAGACATTAGCGCCTGTGCCGACAAAGCAGCGCAAATTCCGATTGTTTGCGCCACCTCGCGCTTGGTTGAACAAAAAGGCTATGACATAGCCGCCCAATCCATCATAGAATGGACCAAGAAATATTCTGCCAAAGGCTTTGAGATGCCCATTTTTATTCTTGGCGGTGCTGGCGATATAGAACTTTTTGCTATGCTCAAACAATTAAAAGACAAAGTTTCACAAATCAACCCGCAAGCCGGAAAGCGCATTTTTGTCTTTCGCGGCTACAAAGATCAATTTGCCTATGCTATTCAGCTTTCGGCTGATTTATATTTGATGCCCAGCCGCTTTGAGCCCTGCGGTTTAACGCAGATGGAGGCCATGGCCAAAGGAGCTCTTCCGGTAGCCATGTCAACCGGCGGTTTGGTCGACACCATTGACGACAAGATTGACGGTTTCCGCACCGAGGTGTTTTTCAGCGACAACCGCCATGTCTATGGCAACAACATCACTGCCCGTCGTCTTAAAAACAACGAAAACGCCTATACCGAAACCTTGGAGAATGCGCTTCTCACTTTCTATGAGATGCCCAATTTCATAGCCGCCATGCAGCGCCGCGCCATGGAAAAAGACTTTAGTTGGGATGTCAAAAACGGCCCGCTCGAGAAATATTATTCTCTGCTTCATTTTGGGCATTTATAAACGGTTATTTTAGCTTAAATTTTTGTTGCGCCTTAAGTTATAATCTTATACAATCTCACACATATCCAAATAAGAGATAAAGGAAAAGATTATGCGTTCATCTCATCGTCAAAACAACCAACTGCGCGATATTGAGTTTATCACCGGCTTTAACCCCTATGCCGAGGGTTCGTGCTTGGTCAAATACGGCCAAACTCATGTAATTTGCACGGCCTCGGTAGATGACAAAGTCCCCTCTTGGCTCAAAGGCCAAGACAAAGGGTGGATTACGGCCGAATATGCCATGTTGCCGCGCTCTGCCCAAACCCGCATCCCCAGGGAGAGCAAAAAGCCCTCCGGCCGCTCGCAAGAGATTCAACGTCTTATCGGCCGTTCGCTCAGGGCGGTTGTTGATTTGGGCAAGATGAAAGATATTTTAATAACCATTGACTGTGATGTCATTCAAGCCGACGGCGGCACCAGAGTTGCTTCGGTTTCGGGTGGTTTTGTGGCATTATACCAAGCCATATCCAAACTTTTGGCCGACGGAACATTGTCCGAAAATCCCATTCGCGAATTTGTAGCTGCGGTTTCCTGCGATATCTGCGATGGCGAAGCGGTTATTGATGTTGACTACAGCGAGGATTCCACCTCTCAGGTTGACATGAATTTTGTTTTGACCGAAAGCGGCAAGATTGTAGAAATTCAAGGCACCGCCGAGGGAGAACCTTTCAGCGAAGAAGAGTTTTGCCATTTACTTGAGCTTGGCAAATCGGGCATCAAACAAATTATCTCAAAGCAAAAGGAGGCACTTAAATGCTAAAAGAGCTTGTTATTGCCTCACACAACCAAGGCAAAATCAACGAGTTTAAACAAATGCTTACCCCTTTTGGCGTAAGGGTTTATTCCGCTCTTGAGCTGGGTCTTCCTGATGTTGAAGAAACCGGCACCACTTTTAAGGAAAACGCCTCGCTCAAAGCCGAAACCTTGTCAAACCTTTCCGGCAAACCATGTTTGGCCGATGACTCCGGCCTTTGTGTTACGGCTTTAGGCGGCCGTCCGGGGGTTTATTCCGCCCGTTATGCGCCCAACCGCAACTTTGATATAGCCATGAAAAACCTCATCTCCGAACTAAAATCCGCCCATACCGATGACTGGTCGGCTCATTTTGCCTGTGTTTTGGCGCTCAAAGAACCCGAGCAAGAAACTCGCTTTTATGAGGGGCGGGTTGATGGTTCCATTACCGAAGACCGCCGCGGCGATAAAGGTTTCGGTTTTGACCCAATTTTCATTCCTCACGGTTATAAGCAAACCTTTGCCGAGATGAGCGCCGAAGAAAAATCCCAAATTTCGCACCGCGGCCGTGCGCTGGCAACCTTTTTGCAAAAGGAATTTAATGTTAAAGATATTTAACATCTCCTCATCCAACAACTTTGTTGACGTTCTTGCCGCCAAGCTTCTTGATGATTGCAAAGGCCATGAGCTTTCGCTTGCCGACATCTTAATTTTGTTGCCCAACCGCCGTGCCTGCCGCACCTTGGCTGATGCCTTTGTCCGCCGCCGCGGCCTCATCCCTACCCTATTGCCGCAAATGCGCGCTATCGGTGATATCAGCGAAGACGAACTTAGCCTTAGCGGAAACCAAGCTTTCCAACAATTTTTAGCCCTTCCTCCGGCAATTTCACCATTAGAGCGCCGCATGCTGTTTATGCGCCTAATTATCAGCCGCTATCAAGATTTTGGCCTAGAAAAAATATCTCTAGCACAATCTTGCTACTTGGCGCAAGAGCTTGGACACTTGCTTGATACCGCGGCGCTGCAAAACCTAAACTGGGACAATCTTCAAAATCTTGTTCCGGCAGAATATGCCGTCCATTGGCAAGAAACTCTCAAATTTTTAAAAATCATCACTTCTTATTGGCCTGACATTTTGGCCGAGCGCGGTGTTATAGATGCCTCCGTCAAAAAAAACATCTTAATCGAGACTCAAAGCCAAATCTGGCAAACAACCAAACCGCAAAAACGCATTATCATTGCCGGCACCACCGCCGTTTCGCCGGCGATGAAACAACTTGTCCGGACAGTTTTGGATTTACCTTGCGGCGAGGTCTATTTATCCGGGCTTGACACTTTGCTTGAAGACAACGCCTGGGAAGCAATTGATGAAACCCATCCTCAATACGAGCTTAAACAATTGCTTGACTACCTTAAGATTTCTAGGCATCAGGTCAGTCTTTTATCCCCACCGGCCAATCTTCAACGTGAAAAACTCATCAGTGAGATTATGCGTCCGGCCTCAACCTCCAACCATTGGCTAAATCTCAAAAACACTTTGGATGACACAGCTTTTTCCAGCCTCAATTTATTGGAGTGCGACGATGACAAAACCGAGGCTTTAACCATAGCCGTTCTAATTCGCCGTCTTTTGGAAACGCCGTCCCAAACCGTAGCGCTTATCACACCGGAGCGCAATTTAGCCCGTCGCGTTGCCGGAGAGCTCAAACGCTGGGATATTGATGTTGATGATTCGGCCGGTATTCCGCTTGCCCAAACTCCTTGGGGAATTTTCATGCGTCTTTGCCTGGCAGCTTTGGAACCAGATGCCAAGCGTGAACATATTTTAGCTTTGCTCAAAAATCGTCTTTTTTGTTTTGGTCAAAAACCGGAAATATTGCAAGATTTCATCACCCGATTGGAAAAAAATCTTTGGCGTTCGGAAATTGCCGATGATACGGCGCAAGCATTTCTGCACTCAATCCGTCTCAAAGCCCAAGATTTAATAAATTTATTATCGCTTCCGCAAGCAAACCTCAAAGATCTTATTATTGCCCACATCAAAATTGCCGAAACTTTTGCCGCCACGGACACAATCCCCGGCCAACAAATACTCTGGCAAAACGAGGATGGCCAAGCCGGCGCCTCTTTCATGTCCGAATGCCTTGAGCAAGCCGCAGTTTTGGGTAATATTTCACCTCTTGAATACCTTTCCTTGTTTGAAGCTATGATGTCAGGGCTTATGGTTCAGGCCAAACAAAAAAGCCATCCACGCATCAGAATTCTTGGTCCCATAGAGGCCAGGCTATGTCACTTTGACACCATTATTTTAGGTGGCTGCAACGAGGGAATATGGCCGCTTAGCGTTAGCTCTGATCCGTGGATGTCCCGACCGATGAAGCAAGAATTCGGCTTTGAATTACCCGAGCGACAAATTGGGGTTTCAGCGCTTGACTTTGCAAATCTTCTAGCAGCAAAAGATGTATATCTTACTCGCGCCAAAATGAGCAACGGCACGCCAACATCAAAATCACGTTGGCTAATGCGTCTTGAAACCGTGCTAAAATCTTTAGGTTTTGCTCCAAACAATCTCTCCCTTGACGATATCCTGCCTCTGGCATCAGAACTTGATATCCCCTCAAGTTTTATCAAGATTTCTCCGCCTGCTCCTCATCCTCCGGTTTCGGCCAGGCCGCGCAAATTTTCAGCCAGCGCCATCGAAAAGCTCATGCGTGATCCTTATGGTATATTTGCCGAATATATCCTAAAACTCAAACCCTTAGGCGAGCTAAATCCTGTTGCCGATGCCTCAGACTTTGGCAACATCGTCCACAAAATTTTAGAAGAATTTGGTCAAACCTGGCCCCATCAATACCCCAAAAACGCCAAAGAGATTTTGCTCACCTTGGGTGACAAAGCCTTTGCTCAAAGCGGATTTGCCGTTGAAAAACAAGCTTTTTGGCGGCCGAAATATGCCAAAATTGTTGATTGGCTAACATCTCACGAAACATCATATCGGCAAGATATTACGCAAATTCATAACGAAATCTGGGGTCGTATTGTCTTTCAAGATCTTCCCGGCGGCAAGGTTGAAATCTATGCCAAAGCCGATCGTCTTGACGAAACCGTTGACGGACAAATCAACATCATTGATTACAAAACCGGTCGCGGACGCAGTCTAAAAGAAGTCAAATCGGGCTATGCTCCGCAACTTCCCATTGAAGGGCTGATAGCTCAAAAGGGCGGCTTTGACGGCGTGCCTGAAAAAACTGTCAAATCTCTTATGTACTGGCGTCTTGGGCGAGATATCACCTGTATTGACGATGATATTTCATCGCTTTTGGCTCAAACCGAAGAACACATCAAAACACTTATTAACTCTTTTGATTTTGTCTCCACCGGATATCAAAGTCGTCCCAACCCCAAATCAGCGCCGGAATATTCCGACTACGAACACTTATCGCGTCTCCGCGAATGGTCGGTAAAAGACGAAGGAGAAGAGTAATGACCAACCTAAAGCAAGAAAAAGAACAGCGCATTGCTCTGGCCTCATCTAACCAGCGTCTGGCCGCCGATCCCAAGTATTCGGTTTGGGTAGAAGCCTCGGCCGGAACCGGCAAAACCAAAGTTCTTTCCGATAGAGTTCTAAGACTTTTGCTCCAAGGAGTTAATCCTTCACGTCTGCTTTGTCTTACCTATACCAAAGCCGCCGCCGTTGAGATGAACAACCGCATTGCCGAGCGTCTGAGCAACTGGGCCATCTCAGATGACGACACTCTTTCTTCAGAGCTTGAAAAACTTCTAGGACCCGGCTCTCTGTCTTCCCAACAATTATCTGAGCTCATGCCCCAGGCCAGAAAACTATTTGCCGTTCTACTGGACACTCCGGGCGGCATTAAGATTCAAACCATCCACAGTTTCTGCCAAGAGATTCTGAAACGTTTTCCTCTTGAGGCCAAAATCTCGCCTTATTTTGAGGTGATGGACGATCGTCTGGCCAAAGAAGCCATGGAAAACATCAAAAACGACATCTTGCAAGGAAACCTTAGTCCCAAAGCCGGCGAAGCTTTATCTTGGCTCACCTCTGAGGTAAGCGAATTCAAATTTCCCGATATTATGCGTTCCATCTCGGACAAACGCAATCTGTTTGAAGATTATTTAACCCGCCACGGCTCGCTTGATGCCCTAATCTCGCAAACAGCCGCCAAGCTCCGACTTCCATTGGATATTACTGCTCAAGACATCAAATCTCGGTTTTGGCAAGACACTTCTGCCGCAGATTTTTCTCTTCTGATCAAAGCTTTGGCCGAAGGAAGCGATAAATCGGTTCAAAATTCGCTTAAACTTTCATCTGCCGTTCAAAACCAAGATTTTGAGCTTGCCTGTGATATTCTTTTAACCGGCAAACAAGAACCGCGCAAAGATATTTTGCAAAAAAAACCGCTTACACTTTTTCCCAATGCCGCAACCGCCTATAATACCGTTGCTGCCACCCTTATCTTTGCACTCAATAAGCTAAAAGCCCTAAACCTGCTTAACTCCACCAGGGCTGTTCTAACCCTTTCAGCCGAATTTTTAGAACATTATCAAACTTACAAAAAGCTTCACTCCAAAATGGATTATAACGACTTAATCATACTAACCAAAAACCTTTTGGAAGACGCTTCTGTTGCCCAATGGATACTCTACAAGCTTGACGGCGGCATTGACCATATTTTAATTGACGAGGCGCAAGATACCTCCCCTGAGCAATGGTCGATTATCAAATCCTTAACACAAGAATTTTTCTCAGGCCTTGGTCTATCGGATAAAAAATCAACCGTTTTTGTCGTCGGCGATCGCAAACAATCCATTTATTCCTTCCAAGGAGCCGATCCACGCGAATTTGAAAATTCACACACCTACTTTAAGCAGCGTATTCCCGACTTCAAAGATGTCAATATGGAAGTATCTTTTCGCTCCACTTCGGCGGTGCTTGACACCGTTAACAGTGTATTCGCCAATAAAGAAGCCGCCCAAGGAGTTGTTAACGCAAAAGAAACTCTCATGCATATTCCCTCACGCATTGGCGACGGCGGAAGAATAGAGCTTTGGCCTTTAGTTCAACCTGACGATGACGACATTTCCGATCAAATTTGGCTTCCGCCGGTTGAGCGAGTATCCGGCATATCCTCATCTTCCAAACTGGCTCGCCAAATCGCCGAAACCATCAAATCCAAAGTCCAGCGCCAAGAATTGCTCCGCTCCAAAGGCCGCCCGCTCAAATATCGCGACTTTTTAATACTGGTTCAAAGGCGCAATTCATTTGTTGAGGAAATTGTCAGGGCCTGCAAAAATGCAGGTGTCAACATCACCGGAGTTGACAAGATCAAACTTTCCGAGCAAATAGCGGTCAACGATTTGCTGGCTTTGGCTCAATTCACGCTTCTGCCCTCAGATGATTTAAACCTAGCCTGTGTCCTAAAATCACCTCTTTTCGGGCTAACTGATGATGACTTGTTTACCCTCTGCTATCAACGAGGCGAAAAAAGCCTGTGGCAGCGTCTAAAAGAAAGCTCTTCTTACCCAACAATTGCCGAAACACTATATCAAATCCTTAAGTTTGCAAATACTCATCGTCCGTTCGAATTTTTCAGCTATATCCTAAGCGAGCTTAAAGGGCGAAAAAAATTCATCAGCCGCTTGGGTTTTGAATGCGTTGATGCCCTGGATGAGTTCATCAACTTAAGCCTTTCTTTTGAGCAAGAACATATACCCTCGCTGCAACTTTTTGTCGAATGGATGCGTCAAGATGATGTTGAAATCAAACGCAACCTTGAGCAAAACGACATTGATGCCGTCCGTTTAATGACGGTTCACGGCTCCAAAGGCCTGCAAGCACCGATTGTTATTTTGCCAGATACCGTAAGAGTAAAAGCCATCAAACAAGAAGCCGGTTGGCTTCATGATGATGATACATTGTTTTATCCCCTAAACAAAGACGGCTATGAAACCACAACCTGTCGTCTCAAAGAAGAAGAAAAAAGACTTTCTTTAGAAGAATATCATCGTTTGCTTTATGTAGCCTTAACCAGAGCCGAAGAATGTTTGTGTATTTGCGGCTACCAAAAAAAGCACAATCCCAGCCAAGAATCCTGGTACGAAATTTGCCAAACCGCCTTGCGACCGTTATTAAACCACAACGCTGACAACGACATTTTATTTTATCAAACCGAACAGCTTATTCCACCTGAGAAAAAGGCAGAAAGTTCTGCGACTAAACCTTTAACATCTCAACCTGATTGGCTTACAACTCCTGTTAGCGCCGAGGCTCCTCTTGCCCGTCCGTTAACTCCGTCACATTTAGATGAGGACAAAGTTTCAGCGCTTTCGCCGCTATTAACACAAAACGACACTCTGCTTTATAAGCGCGGACGCCTCATCCACAAACTGCTACAATTTATTCCCTCTGCCGAGCCCAAATTACGCTCTGCGCTGGTAGCAGAATTTTTCAAAACTCAAGCCCCTGAGCTATCTCCCACTGTCCAAGACCAAATTGCAACCGAGGTACTAAATCTTATAGAAGACACTCGCTTCAGCGCTCTTTTCGGCCCCAATTCTCTTGCCGAAGTTCCGCTTATGGGGCGTGTCGGCGACAATATAATCTCAGGCCAAATCGATCGTCTGGTAGTAACCGATAACAAAGTGATTATTGTTGATTATAAGACCAATCGTCCGGCGGCGCAAACACTTCAAGACGTTCCCCCGTCCTACCTCAAACAAATGAAAGCCTACCGCGAGCTCATTTCCCGAATTTATCCCGATTTAAGTGTTGAAACCTATATTCTCTGGACCAACACCGCCCAAATGATGAAAATTGAATAAACTAGGATTTTTTTAACAAATAGCTTTATTTATCAAAAATTTATTACTATATTATAAACAACAGCAATTTCTACAGAAAGGAAAACACATGAAATCCATACAAGATGCCGATTTTGATTCGGAAGTGCTAAAAGCCAACGGTTTGGTTTTGGTTGATTTTTGGGCAGAATGGTGCGGTCCCTGCCGTCAGCTTTTGCCGATCATGGAAGAACTTTCCTCCGAGATGAGAGGCAAGGTTGAAATCTTAAAGATGAATGTAGACGAAGCCCCCTCAACTCCGGCCAGTTTCGGCATCAGGAGTATTCCGTCGCTTTTGTTGTTTAAGGACGGCAAATTGGTTGACACCAAAGTAGGTCTCAATTCCAAATCCGTACTCAGCGATTGGATCAACCAACATTCTTAAAAACCCCAAGCCCTGCTGTTGAGGGGCTTTTTTATAACCTAAACACAATACCCAGCACTGCCGCCAAACAAAGATATACTATGGGGCTCTTGCGCCATATTCGCATCATGGCAAGCAGTCCCGCAAAGAACAAAATCTCGATACTTCCGCTAAGCGCGATTTTGGCCACCTGCAAACCGGCAAACAAAATCAGCGCCAAAACCGCCGGCCTAATACCGGACAAAACATCGTGCACTCTCTGATTACAACTGTATTTTTGCATCATCTTGGCAATCAAAATCATAATCACCACCGAAGGCAGCACCAAAGCAAAAGTTGCGATTATTCCTCCTGCCACTCCGGCTGCATTAAATCCGGCAAACGTTGCCATATTAACACCGATAGGCCCGGGGGTTGATTCCGAAACCGCAATCATATCCGTAAGCTCGGCCTTAGAAAACCAGTCGTATTTATCAGCCAAGTCAAACAAGAAAGGCACCGTAACCAACCCACCGCCTATGGCAAACAAGCCTATTTTAAAAAACTCCACAAACAACAAAAGATACGTCATTTTTTCTTAATCCTTCTTTTTATCTCGCCCCATCCCAAAGACCAAGCTCCGGCAATAAACACCACCATCACCGCCGACAATCCGCCGCCGACCAACAACACCAATGCCCCGATAAAAACGGCCGCCGCCATATAGTTTTTGATATTTTTCTTTGCCAAATCATAAATAATATCGGCAATCAATGCCGCCACGCAGATTCTAATACCGGCAAAAGCATACGCCACATAGCGGTTATCCATAAATTTTTGCAAAATACTGGCCACCAAAGTTATAATAATCAACGAAGGCATTACAATACCTGCCGTTGCGGCAATAGCTCCCCCGATACCTTTTTGTTGATACCCGATAAAAGTTGCAACATTAATTGAGATAATTCCCGGCGTACATTGACCGATAGAATATAAATCAAGCAACTCTTCCTCGCTCAAGAACCTGCGTTTTGCCACAACCTCAGCCTTCAAAAGCGGCAGCATGGCATATCCGCCGCCAAACGTAAACAAACCAATCTTAAAAAACAAACCAAACAACTTCGCTAATTCTGTCATCAACAAATCCTTATTGTTAGAGCATTGTATCTTCAACCGGCAACGATTATATCCTTATATGGTTTTATAATAGTTAACAAAGGTAACAATATTTAAATGATTATAGGATTTTCCAAAGAAGCCGACACCAAAGAAACCCGTATTGCCATTTCGCCTGATACCGCTTCAAAATTCAAACAATCAGGCTTTAAGGTTCTGATTTTATCAGGCTCAGGCCTTGCCTCGGGTTTCAGCGATGAAATGTACCAACAATCCGGAGCCGACATAATCTCTCAATCGGATAAAATATCTTCTCAAGCCGATATTTTATTAAAAATTTCCGCTCCTTCTTTGCAAGAAATTAATCTTCTCAAAAAAGGCAGCTTTGTTATCGGCGATATGAGCCGCCTCTCGTCCAAGGCTCAACAACAACTTTTGCACAAATCAATTTTTTGCTTTGGGCTTGAGCGCCTGCCCCGCACTTCGTCTGCACAAATATTTGATATCCTGTCATCGCAAAACAACCTCTCCGGCTACCAAGCGGTAATCAAAGCCCTAAGCTTTTCCCCCCGAATTGTTCCCCTGATGATAACCTCGGCCGGCACGCTTCCGCCGCTCAAATTTTTAATCATCGGCGGCGGAGTTGCCGGCCTGCAAGCCGCAGCCACAGCCAAGCGTTTAGGCGCCAAAGTCTATATCACCGACACTCGTCCCGAAGTCAAAGAACAAGCAACCTCTCTTGGCGCCTTGTTTGTTTCCGATATTGTCGAAATATTGCCGCAAATCAACATCATCATATCATCGGCATTCAGCCCCGATAAAAAAGCGCCGCTTATTGTTAACCGCTCCATGCTCAAGCTCTTGCCTTCCGGTTCGATTATAATAGATATGGCGGCATCTAAAGGTGGCAATATTGAGGGCAGCAAACAAGGCCAAGTCGTTTCTTTGCTGTCACACACCATCTATGGCGATAGTTTTCTTGCCCGCGAAATTCCAGGTTCTTCAAGTCCTCTTTTGGCCAACAATCTCTGCAATTTCACCATGAAACTTTATTCTGCCGCTAAAAAATCTCTACTCCCCGATTTTTCCGATGAGCTTATTTCCTCAACCTGTATAACGAAAGGCTAAACCTCATGGACATATGGTCTCTTTTAACAATTTTTATGCTGTCGTGCTTTGTGGGCTATCTCATCATCTGGGGTGTAACGCCGGCTTTGCACTCACCGCTGATGAGTGTATCCAACGCCATTTCCGGCATCATTATCATCGGCGCGCTTTTATCTTTGGACAACAGCCACTCCTTTATATCTGATTTTTTGGCCTATTTGGCTTGCTTTTTAGCCGCCATTAATATTTTTGGCGGATTTGCCATATCGCAACGCATGCTCGAAATGTTCAAATCTCGGGAGAAGAAATAATGTATTACTTTCAAAATCTTTCCTATATTTTGGCTTGTTTGCTCATGATTTTATCCATCCGCTCCTTAGCTTCTCCGCGCACGGCAAGATTTGGCAACATTCTTGGCATTTTAGGAATATTGCTTGCCATAGTTGCGGCATTATCAATCCAAAGATTTCCGTCAATATTATTTTCGCTCACGGCTATTTTACTTGGCGCCATATTAGGCATCTACTCTGCTTTCAAAGTCAAACTAACCTCTTTGCCGCAAATGATTGCGGCTTTCAATTGCCTAGGGGGTCTGGCTGCGGTTTGCATAGCTCTGGCAGAAGTTTTGTCATCATCGCCCAAACTTTTTGACAATACTTTAGGCTCAATTATCGGCGGTCTGGCGTTTTCCGGCTCGGTTATTGCCTATGTCAAACTCCAAGGCACCATCAAATCTGCCCCTTTGCACTTTCGCTTTCAGCATTTGCTCAATATTTCTTTACTTCTTGTAGTTTTGATTTTGGCAGGCATCTTCATCACCACCGGATTAACAGATATTTTCATCATTCTCACAGTACTGGTCATTATCTTAGGAGCTTTGCTGGTATTGCCGATTGGCGGAGCCGATATGCCGGTTGTAATCTCGCTTCTCAATGGCTATTCCGGTTGGGCGGCCGCCGGCATCGGCCTATCTTTGGATAGCTCAATCTTAATCATCATCGGCACGATTGTTGGCGCCGGCGGCACTATCTTGGCCTATATCATGATAAAAGCCATGAACCGCTCCTTGCTAAACATCCTAACCGGAGGCTTTGCCGCAAACTCCAAAGAAAGCCCTTCATCTTCTGTATTATCGGCTAATTCCGGCTCGCCGCAAGACGCGGCCTTTATTATGGAAAATGCCGCCAAAATAATTATTGTACCGGGCTTTGGCATGGCCGCGGCACAGGCCCAACACGCGCTAAAAAATATGGCAACCCTTCTTCGCAACAAATATCACGCCGATGTCAAATTTGCGATTCATCCAGTGGCCGGTCGCATGCCTGGCCACATGAACGTACTTCTGGCCGAAGCCGGCATAGACTATCAAGATGTTTTTGAGCTTGCCGATATCAACCAAGAGTTTTCCTCAACCGATGTCGCCTATGTCATCGGCGCCAACGACATCACCAATCCCTCAGCCAAAACTGATTCCGCATCACCGTTATTCGGCATGCCGATTTTAGATGTATCCCAAGCCAAAACCGTATTTTTCGTCAAGCGCTCTCTTGGCAGTGGCTACTCAGGCGTGGACAACCCCTTGTTTTATGCTCCCAACAGCATAATGCTCTATGGAGATGCCAAAGACATTACCGAGCAAATAGTCAAGTTTTTGGAGCAATAGCGCTATTTTTTCAATTTAGCCAAAGCTTGAGCTATATTATAACTCATGTTGCCGAGCATTTTGCTTTCAGCCTCGACAAAGCTGGCAAAATCTTTGTCGACGCTTTCTTCTTCATAAAACTTTTGCCTCTTGATAATTTTGCCGTCATTATTGGTCAAATACCACCAAGCCTCCAGCACGGCTTTTTCATTCCAAACAAAATCCATCCTCACAATTTGTATATCAAGCAAATAGTCAAAACTCTCTGACAATTCGGTCTTGGCCTTCACCTCAGCTTTAGGCAAATAAGCACTCAAATCGGCAGCCACTATTCTTTGCATCATAGCCGACAAATCATTTCCCCACCTATCATGCTCAGCCAACTTTACCTCAGGCGACGAACTCTCGGTTATAACAATCTGCGGCCTATCCAAATAATCAGGCAACTCAACATCTTTCACCCCGACACTTAAATTTCCGGTTTGCAAAATTTTATCTGTATTATTTCCAATCATCTGCAAACTATAAAACCTGTTATCCGGACTATATCCGCCCAAACAACCAGCCACCAACATCAGCCCAAGTATTATACCTATTTTTTTCATCATTATTTTTTCCCCTTAATCAACGCCTCAGGATTTTGTTCCAAATAATCAGTCAAATTTTGCATTGACTTAGCAGCCTTCCCGACATTAATTGCGGCTTTATTAATATTTTCCAACACCTCAACCGAGGCGCCTTTGTTTCGGCTTACGGCCTTTTCCAAATCCTCAATAATTTTGTTTATATCTGGCATACTTTGGTTAAGCCCCTTAAAGAAGTTGTTAAAGTTTTTAACCCCTTCTGCCAACGGCATTTTTTGCAAACCGCGCGAAAGCTCGCCCAGCGCCGACAACACCGTCGGAATTTCCAAAAATTTGGTGTCGCCATGGTAATTAACCGGGGTATCCGGCAACATCTCAAGCTCAATCATCAGTTGCCCCGTAACATAGCTTTGAGATGCCAACCTTGCTCTCAAACCTTTTTTAACCAAGGCATCCAACACTTCCTTACCGTCTTTATAGCGTATGGTGCTGGTTATTCCCTTAGTGTTCATTTTAACATAAACCGGAATACTAAAATCCAACGTATCGGTATTAACCATAATATCGATTTTGCTAACTTCGCCGATTTTAACACCTTTAAGCACTACCGGAGACCCGACGCTAAGCCCGTTGATAGATTCCTCAAAGAACATCACCACTTTGCTTCCTTCTTTGCCGAACACCTTGCTATCCAACAAAGCTATCACAATGCCTCCCAACACCAGCATCATCACAACCAAAAACAAGCCGATAAGTCTCACATTAGGTTTTTTGGCCATTATTTTTTACCTCCGCTCAAAAAATGCAACACATTTTGGTTAGGTGGGTTTTGCAACAATTCTTTAGGATTTCCGCGTGCCGAAATTCCCTTAGTATCCGCATCAAGATAGATGGCATCTTCTCCCACCGCAAAAATAGAAGCCAGCTCATGCGTAACAATTACAATGGTTGTCCCCAAACTTTTATTAATATCCAAAATCAACTCGTCCAATCTTCTGGAGCTGACCGGATCAAGCCCGGCCGAGGGCTCGTCAAAATAGACAATTTCCGGATCAAGCGCCAAAGCTCTTGCCAAACCGGCGCGTTTTTTCATTCCGCCCGAAATTTCCGACGGATAAAAATCCTCATATCCCCTCAAGCCCACCAGCGCCAATTTAAACTCCACCATATCCATAATCATTTTAGGCGAATAATCGCTGTATTGCCTAAGCGGCAGCGCCACATTTTCGGCCAAAGTCATTGACGAAAACAACGCCCCGCTTTGGTACAATATCCCGCAATTTTGCATAATTTTCTTTTTTTGCGCCTCATCGGCATTATCAAAACGCATACCGTCAATCCAAATTTTGCCGCTTTCGGGGGTTTTAAGTCCGGTCAAAATCTTAAGCAACGAGCTTTTTCCGCATCCGGACCCGCCCATAATAATAAAGACGCAGCCCTTTTTCACCTCAAAGCTGATATTTTTCATCAGCACATTACTGCCATAGGCGATGGTCAAATTTTCAACCTTTATTTTATTCTCAGCCATCATATTCCCATCACCTCCAGCAAAGAGGTCAAAATACCGGTAGCCACAATCATAATAACGATTGCCGCCACCACTGCTTTGGTAGCAGCCACACCCACACTATCGGCATCTCTCCCGCAATTAATACCATAGTAGCATCCGGCGCAAGAAATTATAATTCCATAGATAAATCCGTGAAAAATTCCCACCCAAAAGTTAGTAAGTTGAAACGCCTGCACCGAATAGTGCCAATACTGCTGTGCCGAAATATCCAACATCAACACCGCCACGCTTGCCCCGCCGATAATTCCCATAATATCGGCCCACATTGTCAAAAAGGGCATGGTAATAATCAAACTCAATATTCTTGGCAACACCAAAAAATCAACTGCCGACACTCCCATTGTCTGCAAGGCGTCAACTTCCTCGTTAACTTTCATGGTACCTATTGTGGCGGCATAAGCGGCGCCGGTTCTGCCGGCAATAATAATTCCGGCCATAATCGCGCCCATAATTCTGGTCATACCTATTGCCACCAATGAGGCGATATATATCTGCGCACCAAACATTTTTAGTTGCAAAGCCCCGACAAAAGCCAAGATTAGCCCCACCATAAAGCTAACCAACGACACGATTCCCAAGGCCTTATAGCCGCAGTCTTCCAAAGCAAACTCAAAATCGACCTTGCGCATAACCGCCTCACCCGTGGCCAACCGCCCGATAGAAGCGCCCACATCTTTCAAAAACCTACCCACGCCGGCAAGTTTTTCTCCGATGCTTATACCCCACAGGCCCATTTTCTCCAAAAAATCGGTTTTTATATTTTGTTTTACAGGCTCTGGCTTATATTCGACAGCTCCGGCCAATTCCAACAACTGCTCAAGCCCATCGGGGATTTCATCATATTCAATGGCAATTTTATTTTGCTTAGCCTCTCTCACAAGCTTGTACAACAGCGCCGCCGTGGCGCAATCCCAATTTTCAAGTTTTTTTCCGTTAACACTGATTTTCCTAAACTTTGCCAAGTCTGTCATCAATCCGTCAAGCTCTGACTCGCCGTCAAACTTGCGCAAATCACCACTCAAAAAAAGTGTCAAAACATTTTTATCTCTAACCCATTGCCAAGCCATCACTCTGCCCAAAATCAAAAAAAACTTTACTGCCAATTATATAAGCCCTAATTTCTAAAAGCAACCCTGCTTATTTTTCATTAATTAAAATTTGTGCATTTTTTGTTTTTTACTTAACCTTTTCTTTACCAAAAATATGTTAGTATTTAACTCGTGCGGGAGAAGCTTGCCGCACGAGTTTTTAGTACTAAAACCAATAAGGATACAACCAGGATGTTGTTGCAAGAATTGACACATCGCCCCTTATGGGATTTTGAGCTTTCTGCTATATATGTGGCAGAAGGTTTTGTTGTATCTGGAAAGCGAGGTGTCAGATGAGTGATATAACTCTCAACGCCTCAATGCGCAGCAATCTTTTAAGCTT
>CASDRW010000008.1 GCA_949283275.1 uncultured Pseudomonadota bacterium | reverse complement strand
TGAAGATAAAAAATGGTCTTGCCGAACTGGTGCTCGAAACGACTGAGTTGATAGCCGGTGTAACGAAAAGCGAAAAAATCTTTGGAGGCATCGGTGACGGTCTGTAAAATAGTGGGCATGGCGTGTTTTGTTCCAATTGTTTGGGTGGGATCGAACAATTTTATGGAACACACGCCATTTTTTTACCGGTGTCAAATGACCTAACGGGTCAAGCCCTTGCGGCTTGACGCGCCTGAGATCGCATAATCCGCGTCGCAGCCGGGGCAGAGGAGCTGACCCGGCCTGCCTTGCGGCGAGCGATTAATAATTTTTGTGTTGCTTCCTATGCCCTTTTGAAGCAGATTTTTAAGGTTTTTGCCACTTTCCCGTGAAAACTTGAAGAACCATCCATTTGCTATCTAAGTATCTATTTGGATAAAATGCAAACGTCGATACTAGATTAGCTTCGTAACCTTAATATGGTTTTCACCTCTTATCTCTATCTTTTGTGCTTTTTGCCTATTGTTGTTTTAATTCATTACTTCCTGCTCGGTATTGGACCATATAAGTACCGGATTGTCATATCTGAATTTTTTATTATCGTAACCAGTCTAATTTTTTACGGAACTTGGAAACCTATCTATCTTTTGTTGTTAACTTTTTCCATAGTTTTTAATTATTTAATGGGAAATGTTATTAATGATTCTCGGGGGGGGGCACGAAAGGTTTACTTAGCTCTTGCAGTGTTGGCAAATATTTCGCTATTGATATATTTTAAGTACACAAATTTCATAGTCGATTCAACTAACTACATATTCCATTGGCACATTGTTATTGATCAAATTGTTTTGCCATTAGCAATCAGTTTCTTTACTTTTCAACAAATTGCTTGGCTAATGGATCAATATAGAAGTGATGCGCCTTCCTGCAACTTTTTAGACTATTCTTGTGCAGTAGTCTTTTTCCCTCATCTAATTGCCGGTCCTATCGTCCACTACCACGATTTGATTCCACAATTTATTGTTGATTGGAAGCTGAGAAGAAATTATATCTCTGAAAAATTATTTAACGCTCTGTTTTTAATATCATTTGGCGTTTTCAAAAAGATTGTAATAGCCGATACTTTGTCGTATTACGTGGGTCTCTATTTCGATACAAACAGTCAGATTAATTTTTTGCAAGCCATAGTTGCGACTTTAGCTTACACATTCCAACTGTATTTCGATTTCAGCGGATATTGTGATATTGCTTTGGGATCTGCGTTGCTATTAGGTATCTCATTACCGTTAAACTTCGATTTGCCGTACCGGTCAGCCTCAATTCAAGAGTTCTGGCGTCGCTGGCACATTACTTTGGGACAGTTTTTTACGAGATATCTTTATTTCCCACTTGGGGGCAGTCGAAAAGGTTTTGCTAAAACCTTAAGAAATATATTCTTAATTATGTTTATTTCCGGCATTTGGCATGGCGCGGGGGTTGGTTTTATTTTATGGGGGACCGCTCATGGTGTGGCCATGGTGGTTCAACGCTGTTATGGAAAATTTAAATTTCCTGTTCTTCCCAAATGGTTATGCGTGACG
>CASDRW010000007.1 GCA_949283275.1 uncultured Pseudomonadota bacterium | reverse complement strand
CTTAAATGGACAAAAAGTCAAGCACAGTTCAACCGTGTTTGCTTAAAAAATTGCAAAACAAGATACTTATGGAGTATAAAAGTCAAAAAAGCTGCTAAAACTATAAATTATCGCCCGAAGATGTTGGGGCAATCGGCAAATAAGCACCGACTCCTCCGAAATATTTACGGAAGAAGCCGATTTTTTGGCCCGGAGTCGGGGTAACTTCGGTATCTACTTTAATGTTGCGACCGTCGGTTTCATCAAGTTCGGCAATTTTTACCACTTGATTGTTATCATTAAAAGAAATAGCCAATATTTCCCGATTAACTTCCTGAGGTTTGAAAAAAGCGACTTTTTTCAAGGTTGAGGACATATAAATCCAAGTGTTGCCGTCAAAGGAAGTAACCGAAGAAGGAGAGCCCAACACCTGAGCAACCTGAGCCTTGCTTTGTCCGGCAGATATCTGGGAAATTTTTTCTGCCGAGGGCATATTGCCGTTATGAACCAAAAAAACATCACTGGAGCAAGCGGCAATGGTAACAGAAATAAAGCTTAACAAAACTAATTTGCGTATTGACATCAGGTCATCCTTCAATGATTATAATTTTATCAGCAGCATTTATAACATAAGGAAAAATTTAATGCAAAAAGATTTTTCATATCCGTTGAAAATTGAGGATTTAAATCAACAAGAACAGCATTATCACCTATCTGCCGACAGTAAGCAATGTAATATTTTGGCAGAAATTTTACAAGTTGAAGGCGTAAATAAATTTACGGCAGATATTTATCTAAAGCTCAAATTAAAGGAACACCGTCTGGATGTTTGGGGCAAAGTGGAGGCGGATGTGGTACTTAAAAGCGTTATTTCGCTGGAAAATTTTGTAAAAAGATACGAAAATGTTTTCCGGTACTACTATGATACACAAGCTACATATAAAGATATCAGAGAGTTGGAAGCCGGAATTAACGATGAAATTCCCGACATTATAGAAAACGGGACAATAGATTTGGGCAACATAGCCATAGAGCAGTTGGCCTTGGTAATGGAAGATTATCCGCGTCAAGAGGGCGAAGAGTTTGTGTTTGAGAGCGAATTTGATGAAGAGACAAATCGTGAAAATAATCCGTTTAAGATACTTGAAAAGTTGAAAAAATAAACAAAGTGTAAAAAAGTCTTGCAAAGCGATAAAAAATTATATAAAAGCACATCTAACAAATCCGACTGATGTTTTTACTTGCATTTACAAGAAAAGTGCAGTAATAATAAGGCCGGAATAAATTGTTGTAACAGTAACATTTTAGCAAAAGAGAAGAAAAATGGCTACACCAAAGAAGAAAACATCAAAATCTCGTCGCGATATGCGTCGCTCCCATGATGCGTTGACACCCAATGCATATCATGAATGCCCCAATTGCGGTGAGTTAAAAAGACCTCATAATGTATGCCCGAAATGCGGCCAGTATGACGGTAAAGAAATTGTTGCTCAAAAGGCAGACAAAGAATAAACAAACTAACTTATAAATATGGAGCAGGTTTTGTCTGAAAATAATCTGGTCATATCGGTAGACGCAATGGGGGGAGATAAATCCCCCCAGGTCGTAATAGAAGGTTTGGCAATAGCCGCCAAGCACAATCGGGATATTCGTTTTTTGGTATTCGGCGATGAAGAACAAGTTCAGGCCGAATTAAAAAAATATCCGATATTAAAAGATGTGTGTCAGTTGCGTCACTCTCCGGAGCGAGTTCATAACGAAGATAAACCCTCACAGGTGATTCGTAATAAAAACACAAGTATGTATCAAGCCATAGATGCCGTCCGTCAAGGCGAGGCACAGGCTGTTGTTTCGGCCGGTAATACCGGTGCATTGATGGCTATTTCCAAAATGCTTTTGAAAACCATTCAAAAAATTCATCGTCCGGCAATCGTCAGCATTATGCCGCATCGTTACGGCAAATATGTTATGCTGGACTTGGGTGCCAATACCGAGTGTAATGCCGTTAATCTGGCCGAATTTGCGGTTATGGGCAATGTGTTGGCCAAGCACGCCTTGGGAATAGAGCGTCCGAAAATAGCTTTGCTTAATATCGGAGCCGAGGAAATGAAAGGCAAGGAGGAAATCCGCCATGCCTCACAGATGATTCGCAATTCTTCAATGGATATAGATTTTATCGGTTATATAGAACCGCACGAAATTACCTTCGGCAAGGCCGATGTGGTAGTTGCCGACGGTTTTACCGGTAATGTGGCACTCAAGACCATGGAAGGAACGGCAAAACTGATACGCAGCATGGTCAAAGATGCCGTAAAGAGTTCATTTTTGGCTTTATTGGGTTTACCGTTTATGTATTTTGCCGTAAGGAAAATCAGCAAGACCATGAACCCCAAGCTTTACAACGGAGCCATGTTTGTAGGTTTAAACGGATTGTCGGTTAAAAGCCACGGAGGCACCGATGCCTTAGGCTTTTCGGTTGCCATTAACAATGCGGCCACTTTAGTTCGTCAAAACTTTGTGGCAACCATTAAAGAAGAGCTTGAACATATTGATTTAGAAGAAATTTCACAGGATATATTCTATGAAGTGTATTAGATCGGAAATAATCGGTTGGGGACATTATCTGCCGGCCAAAGTTTTGACTAATGATGACTTATCCAAGATGGTAGATACCAATGATGAGTGGATAAGTACGCGTACCGGTATAAAATCGCGTCATGTTTCCGAGGGGCAGACCACGGCCGATATTTCGGTAAAAGCCTCGGAAATGGCTCTAAAGAACGCCGGATTGACAATTAGTGACATAGACTTAATTGTAGTCGGTACTTTAACGCCGGATAATACCACTCCGTCGGTAGCGGCCAAAATCGGCGGAGTTATGGGAGCCAGACCCGGTATGCCGACTTTTGATGTGGCAGCAGCCTGTTCGGGCTTTGTGTACGCTTTGACGGTAGCCGATAACATGATTCGTTTGGGGCAGATTAAAACTGCCTT
>CASDRW010000006.1 GCA_949283275.1 uncultured Pseudomonadota bacterium | reverse complement strand
GGCGGATAAAAACGATAAGACCTTTGACATCATAACCTACCAATATTTTTCAGGAAATCTTGGATTACTATCCCGAAACTCTGCACAGGCATCTTTGGCCTAATTCCAGTTGCCGCTGCGGCCTATGCTAAGCCCCAGACGATTGATGGTTAAATCATGAACCATGTCTTGATGAGCAGCCTCGGGCGATAACCCTTTATATAGCACATTCCTGTAACAGTCAATTCCTTCTTTATCGTGCTCCCTTACGACTCTGCTCTTAAATTCTTCGCAAAATTCAACATTGCTGTTTAGTACTTTCAAAATATTGGGATTCTTTTCTAGTTCTAAACGTTCTTCTTCTGTAAATATTCGTCTCTTCATGTCTTGTCCCTTCATCTATGTAGTGAGTATAAAAAATTATCCCGAAAATTGCTATCGCAATCTTCGGGACTTTTTTTACTGTCCAACTTTCGGGGGACAGTTCAAAGAGGAGGTGTTTTTAAGCCCTTGTAACACGTCGTGGGATTACTCCGCGAAGCACTATAGTGTTCGCTCCGTTCACTGCGGCAATCGGCCAAAGCCGACCGGCATACCCCCGTATGCCTTTGCCTTGTAGTCGAACCCACTTCCTCCGTGGGTTCAAATCTTTCCATCCTCAACAATAACAAAAAACACCCCCTTAAAAGGAGGTGTTTTTGTTATTGGCGGATAGAGTGGGATTCGAACCCACGGTACCCTTTGGAGGTACACACGATTTCCAATCGTGCGCCTTCGACCACTCGGCCATCTATCCAAAATTATGACGCCAAGTTACTCAATCTCATTTTATTTTGCAACAAAAATTTTATCCTCTGACCAAAAAATATTTTTATCAACACCCCTCTTGCCATTAACCTTTAATTAAACTAAATATTCTAATATAATCTCTACAAGAACTCCTACAAAACGCTTGCTTTTTTTATTATTTTGTGCTAGATGAACTTTCACAAAACTATGGATTACTTTGCAAAATGATAATTGATAGTAATAACAAAAAGCAAAAAAGCATTTTAACCAACAAATGCTTTTATCAGACGACCGCTCGGATTATGCGCGATTTTGAAGAAAAAGGCTATGCCAATTCTGCCGACGAAACCGCGAAAGTTATTTCTGCCTATCATGCCATAGTCAAAAAGAAAACCAAAAACAACTTTAGTGCCGACTATAACGAGGCTTTTCGCAAAATAGACAACGCCATTCAAACTCTAGCCAATCAGGTTTTTTATGATTGTGACAAAAAGAGTTTTGACTATGCCTATCATTCTTTTGAGCAGTTTGATCACATCTCGGCCATTGTTACCCGCCAGCGCACCAAAAAAGGTCTTTTATAATTCCCCTTGCAACAATAATTTTCTACATACCGAAAACATCCTTATTGCCAAAGCCCAAAATATGCATTAAACATAAGATATAACAAACTCAACCCTTCATAAAGGAATTTGATTCTTATGAAAACTATATCTTTGATTGGATGCGGCCGTTGGGGTACTTTCCTTGGCTGGTATGCTGCCAACTATGGCAAAGCAGATGAAGTTTGGATGTACGATATTCCGACCTCGCCTAATTTTATTGAACTAAAAAACACCCGCAAGAACGCCTATCTTTCGCTAAGCGACAATATGATTTTATTTGATAACTTAGCCAAGGTTCTTGAAAATGATTTCATAATCATTTCTGTTGGTTGCCAATATTTCAGGGGGCTCTGCAAAGAGCTCAGTGCCTATAATCTCAAAGGCAAAACTTTTCTCCTGGCCATGAAAGGTTTGGAAGAACCCTCCGGAGAGCGGATGCTTGAGATTATGCACTCCGAGATTCCGCAAGAAATTCATATTGCCACACTTGGTGGCCCTGGCCATGTTCAAGATTATATGAAAGGGGTTCCCTCCGCAGCGGTTGTAGACAGTGACGAAGATCAAACCAAAGATTTTGTTGTTAAATTGATGTCAAGCTCGCTCATCCGTCTTTATTACGGCAACGATTTGATTGGCAACCAAATCGGCGCGGCAATGAAAAACGTTATTGGTCTTGCGGCCGGAATTCTTGACGGATTGGAGTGGTATGGTCTCAAAGGTGCTTTAATGGCGCGCGCGCCGATAGAAGTCGGGCGTTTGATTAAACATTTCGGTGGCAACCCGATGACAGCCTATGGACTTTCACATCTAGGCGATTATGAAGCTACCCTGTTTTCCAAAAACAGCCACAACCGGATGTTTGGCGAAAAATTTGCCCGCGGTGAAGATTTCGGCAAACTGGCCGAAGGCGTCCCGACACTCAAAGCGGTTAAACTTTTGGCAGACAAATACAATATTGATATGCCGATTTCGCAAGCCCTTTATCAGGCCATTTACGAAAAAGGCAACATCAAAGAAATAATCACCGGTTTATTTGAGCGTTCGCTTAAACGGGAATTTGATTAGAAAAAAGCCGCCCTTCAACGGGCGGTTTTTTTAATACGAAGCTTTTATCCGATAAATTTCTTCAATAACCTCGTCATCATCCCATTCGACCGCCCCTTTGATACGTCCTATTTCCATTGATTTTTCGTTTACCAAGACAGTATGCGGCGAAGTAAATATACCGAAGCTATCAGCCAAATCAGCCCCTTTATCGACATACGCCTCCAAATTTTCGGCTCCGTAACGTTTCAAAAAATTTTTTTGTTCATCTTCCGTCACCCATTCCTTAGCCGAAGAAACCAAAATAAGTTTTATTCCGTCATCTTTGGTTTTCTCGGCAAATCGGCTCAAATTATCCAATTCTCTTATACAAGGAATACAAGTTTTCGACCAAAACACCACAATCAAAAAATCACCGGCAAAATCTTTCAATTTAAATGCTTTTCCATAAACATCATAAATTTTGGTTTCAGGCACTTTTCTTGAATACGCAAAAATATTAACTCCCGCATCAGCCAAAGCTGACGACGCAAAAAGCACCATAAACAAAAACAAACAAAATTTCTTTATCATTTTTCTTTTGTATAACTCAAAAATTACCTAACTTATTGCCAAATAATGTGTATATTATATAACCAAACTGGTAAAGGAAATGTATATGAAAAAAATATTTATCATTTTTTTGGCCGCTTTAGTTACTCTGTCTTTATCTGGTTGCGGCAAATCGGCGCGTCCCGTACCCTATCCCGACAGCGGCTATCCGCACAGCTATCCCCGTAACTCCTAAAATTTTGAGGTTGACCCATGGCAATAGAGAATATTGAAAATGAAATGATACCTTATGTTGAGTTTGCAGACAACGCCAACGAACGCACGCCCTGTGTTTTAGTTCTTGACTGTTCGGGCTCAATGAGAGGAGAACCGATAAAACAGCTTAACATGGGGCTAAAGGCTCTGGAGCAAGAGTTAAAAGATGATATTGATGCCTCATCTAGAGTTCAGCTTTTAATAATCAAAGCCTTTGGCAAAGATGAGGCAGTTATTTCGTCTGATTGGGTAGATGCAATGAATTTCGAAGCTCCCGAAATGGAAGCCGGTGGTCTTACTCCGCTTGGCAAAGCTATGGAATTGGCTCTTCAAAAGATAGAGGAGCAAAAATGCCTTTATGATAGTTGCGGCATAACCTCCAAACGCCCCTGGATATTTTTAATCAGCGACGGCGAGCCGACGGATTATGATTGGGAAATTATCGCCAAGAAATGCCGCGAAGCGCAACAAAACAAAAAAGTTATTATTCATGCCGTAGGCACCCAAGGTGCCAATCTCGATAAATTGGCCAAATTTTCGACCAACTCACCCAAACGTCTAAGCGGTCTCCGTTTTACCGAGTTTTTCTTATGGCTCAGCCGCAGTGTTTCCTGTGTTTCACGTGCGGCACCCAATGCACCTGATTTGCTTGAGGACACAGGCGACTGGGATGAAGAATAAACCATCTGACATAAAAATAATTGCCGCCAGTGTTGCCGGATTATTACACAGCAGCCAAAATCAACCATGCCAAGACTGTTTTCGTTATAAGATTGGGCGCAATTTAGTAGCGGTTGTCTCCGATGGAGCAGGCTCAGCCAAATATGGCAAAATCGGCGCACGTCTTCTCTGCGACACGTTGTGCGACATCTTGCGAAACGCTCCTTTTTCCGACATTGAAGAACACATTGTCAAAGCGGTTAAGGCCGTGCGGCAAAGGCTTACAATACATCGTTTCAACAAAAGTAAAGACGATGCCGGCTTAGCTCCTTTTGCCGCCACCTTGGTTGGTGTTGTTTATCATAAAAACAACGGCATTTTTTTTCATATTGGCGATGGCGCAGCATTATCGCTTCATTCCGACAACGAGTTTTGTGCTTCCAGACCCGAAAACGGCAATTTTTCATGCGAAACATTTTTCTTCACTCAACAGGCCTGGCGCGAAAATTTGCGTTTTACATCTTTTAGCAACGCTCAGCATATTTTGCTTATGTCCGATGGGCTGACATCTTTTGCTTTTAGTCCTGATTTTAAGGATATTGAGCACAAATTTATTCAACCGATTAATAATTTTTTGTCTCAAGAAAAAAACCTGCCTCGTGCACGCAAAGCGCTTCGCAACACGCTCAATCTGCCCAAAGCGCAAAAGCTCAACCCCGATGACAAAACTCTTGTTTGGATAAAGGTTTCCTAGGCCATGGCAGAAAAGAAGCAAACATACAATGCCGTTTACGCCGATGGTTCCTATGGCAAAATAACGCTTGGCAAACAAATAAACAAAGGCGGAGCCTCGGGTAAGATTTACCTTGTTGATGGGCGTCCTGAAAGCGTAGTTAAGATATTTCACAACACTTCGAAATCTGCCACCAATCGGCAAAAATTACAAGCGATGTTGCTCAACAAACCCAATTTTCAACCGGTTGAAGCAAATGGAATAGAGTATATCCAAATAGCCTGGCCCGAGGCTTTGCTTGACGATGACAAAGGCTTTTGTGTAGGTTATATGATGCCTCTTATCAACATGGATTCGGCCGTATCTTTGGACCATCTGATGCAAAAAGCGATTCGCAAAAAGCTTCATCTTTCGGAAAAATACGCCTACCGCATTTTTGCAGCCTACAATGTTGCCTCGATGGTAACCTCTCTTCACAAATGCGGTCACTATATCATAGACCTAAAGCCGTCAAATTTATCGGTTTACAAAGACAATATGTTGGTTGCGGTTGTTGATTGCGATGGTTTCTCCATCAAAGGAGAAAAGACACGATATCCGGCCGAATTTGTCAGCGAAGAATATATCTATCCGGAAGGAATGAGTCAATCTTGCGAAGATATGGGTGAAGAGCAAGACAAATTTGCCTTAGCTGTTATTATTTTCAGATTGCTCAACAACGGGATTCATCCTTTCTCCGGCACCCCAAAAGACACATCTGCGCCCATGCTCACCATTCAAGAACGCATTGCCCAATATCATTATGCCTATGGGCTTTGGCCCGACAAATACCAATATCCGCATCCCTACAGTATCCACGAATATTTTAACAAAGATACGCTTGAGATGTTTGAAAGAGCCTTCACCAAAGGAGGGACAAGGCCGTCAGCTTACGAATGGCAAGAGCACTTATGGAAACTTATGCACGGCCTAAAGCAGTGCAAAAACAATCCCAATCATGTTTATTTCACTTCCAAAGGCTGCGGTTTATGTTCTGTTGAGAGCAAGTTCAACAAAGACCTCCAAGATATTCAAAAACAAAAATCCGATCCGGAAAAGATAAGAGGCATAGAGATTAGTCGTCTTTCCACCGAAAAAGTTCGTGAAGAAAAAGAGCAAAAGCAAGCCTATGACACCAAGATACAGCGTATTTTCTATGGACTTTGCGGCATTTATCTTTTGTTTTTTGCCTTTTTGTTCAAAATGCTCACCCCTCTACAAGGGCTATTACAAAAGATAGGCTTAGGCATTCAGTTTTTATCGATGATTTTGATTTTGATAGGCATCAACCGTCTTTTCAAAAAATACGCACACCTATTCCCGTCGCTCAAAAACAAAATTTTAAGCGATACTTTATTGGTTTATGCTTTTATCTGGATTCTGATATCCATAGTTTTAGTCAACAATTTGCCGCGCAATTTATTTGAGCTAGCGCCCTAGTCAATAATTTCATCTTTATAAATACCATAAAGATTTTTTCTTAGCATCCATCCTTCGATTTGCTCAAACTTCAAAAGACAAAAATCATTATTGGCCGGACACTTAATAATTTCAGCCACGACCTCATCTTCAACTCTGGCAATGACCCTGGCTTTCTCGTTATTTTTGGCATACAGATTATTTTCGCCCGGGGTTATTACTTTAGCAAATCTTTTTTTATTAAGCATTTGGGCTTTAATCCAACTTTCCGATCCTTGCCAATCTTTGATTCTGCGCCAATCTTCAAATTCGGCAATAATTTCCACCGGAGCCGACTTTTGCAAATACACCCACTCAATCGGATACTTAACCCCCGGACCGGAACGAGCATTAACCGGGCTTGAGCGCAAAGACACAAACCGAGGCAAGGCGTTTTCATCTCTCTGAGCCGCAGGCAAACTTTCCTGCGCCACCGCCGCCAATATTCCAATCAAACAAAGTATTGCTACCAACAAAATTCTTTTCATAGTGCAAACCCTTCTTAAACCTTTTTTTATTACTTGAGGAGTATTATTTCACCATTAGTTAAATAAATCGTAAAAAAGGGGCAAAAAAATGAATATTATAGAAATAACACAAGATTTGATGCGTTTCAGAAGCGAGACCGGCAACATTGAGCAAACCACACAGTTGATGACCTATATCAAAAACATTATGACGCTTATCGGCGCCAAAGTTGATATTTTTGCCCCCAAAGGCGTTGCTCCGGTAATTTTCATCCGCAACAAAGCAACCCTTGATTTTGATGCCTTGGTTTTAGGACACGTTGATGTTGTGCCGGCATCAGACAAGATGTTTTCGCCTCTTATCAAAGAAGGCAAGCTTTATGGGCGGGGCTCATTGGACATGAAATCTTTTGCTGCCGTAGCGCTTAATTCGATGCAATATGTAATTGAGAACAAACTGCCGCTCAATTTTGGCATTATTTTATCTTCCGATGAGGAAAAAGGCTCCAAAGGCACGCATGCTTTCCTAAAAAAATATGACAAGATTAAAGCCGAAATTGTTTTGGATAATGATGTCGGCGGCGACATAAAAAAGATAATTGCCAAATGCAAAAACCCCGTTTTTGTAAAACTCCAAGCCCAAGGGCAAGAGGCGCATGGCTCACGCCCATGGGACGGTATTGACGCCAATGAAAAGATGCTAGAAGTTTTAAGCAAAATACGCCAAATTTATCCGGCCTATAGTCTTGATGGAAAGAAACCCCGCAACACTTGGGTTGACACGCTTCATTTTGCCACCATCTCGGGCGGCAAGGTTTCCAACATTATTGCCGATTCTTGTGAGGTTTTGTGTGATTTTCGCCTAACCGAAAACAGTACGCTTGAGGGTCTAAAGAAAAACTTAGACAAGTGCATGATAAAAGGAGTTTCGTACGAAATAGTTTCATCAAGCATTCCGGTTGTTATGGATGAAAAGAACCCCGCTATTTTGGCATATAAAAAATTAGCCGAGCAGATTCTGGGCCAAAAGATAAAATTTGAATACGAGGGCGGAGCAACCGACGCCAGAGAATTTGCGGCGCGCGGATCAATTGTAATTATGCACTCAGGCACAGGCGATGGCATGCATGCCTCCGGCGAGTATGTCGAAATTGACTCGGTTGAAAAACTATCGGAGATTCAAATTGCCTTTTTAAGCAAATTAGAACTTGCCAAGCAAAAATAAAGTGTTTATAAACAAGGCATGGTGTCTCCGTAGCTCATCAGGATAGAGCAACAGTTTCCTAAACTGTGGGTAGGAGGTTCGAGTCCTCTCGGAGACGCCAAAAACCATCCTCAAAAGGATGGTTTTTTAGTTTCCTGAAGGGCTCGAACCGAAAGGCGCAAAGTGAGGAGCAGCCAACGATTTGGCTGCGAGGCCTTTGCGGTGCAGAGTTGTTAGCGAGCCGGAAACGTCAGTGCCAACCGGCAAGCGTTACAACTCAAACTGAAAGAGCCGCAAATTTTTGCGGCGTAGTCCTCTCTTAAGACGCCAAAAACCATCCTCAAAAGGATGGTTTTTTAGTTTCCTGAAGGGCTCGAAACTCTTTCTATTTTTCACTTGCGTTTTGACACGATTTTTTATAATCTTTTTATTGCCAAAGGCGAGTTGCCTTGGTGGTGTCTAACAAACATCTCACAAGAAATAAGCTCCTCAAAGGGGGAGTGGGCGAAATAAGCACGCTTTGCGTGACGAATAAGCCTGACTGTTTACACGCAGTTTTTGAGCTCCCCGCCTTGTTTTTTTCAAACAACGGCGGTTTTGTTTTACTAAACAACTAGGGAGTTAAAACTGATGCATAAAACATTTCGTTCAGAAATTTTACAATACATTGCCGCTGATATAAAAGATTTGCGCAAAAGCGCAGGCCTTTCTTTGGCCGATGTCGCCATGATGACCAATCTGTCCATGGATGTCATCACGGCCATTGAAAAAGGCCGCGACGTTTCTTATGAAAAATATCGCCATCTTCTTAGGTTTTATGATAAAAGACTAGAAATCAAAATCATTAATCTTAGCTAAAACAAATCCATTAGTAAGAAAGCCAAAAATCCTAGTGTACAAATTAGTATATGAATTTCGACCGTTAGTCTTCCCTAACAACACACCAACAAGCCTCCCATAAAATACTGTTTTAGAACGCAGAGAATAGTTCAGATAAAGTCAAAAATAAGAAAGGGAAAAATCCTAGTGTAGATAAACCTACATGAATTTTGGGCTCTTTTTAATTTTTGCGATTAATCAACACAAACAAAGTTCAACCCATGGCACTTTTCTAAAAGTTCAAGATTTGGAGATTATAGCGTGAAAAACAAATCGGTCGAAATTCTAGTGTACAAACTAGTACATGAATTT
>CASDRW010000005.1 GCA_949283275.1 uncultured Pseudomonadota bacterium | reverse complement strand
TTCGATAGTCGATTCTAATGGCAATTTGCTGACCGAATATAGCGAGGAGCAAAGCGAGGTTATAAAAAACTCGACCAATGAGGCAATGCGTTTGGAGCAAGAGCGCAAAATTGCCCAAAAAGTTCAGTCATTATTGGAAAAGAGCTTAGGTGCCGGTAAAGCCCAAGCGCAAGTAAATATAGAGATGGATTTTGACGAGGTTGTAACTAACGAAGAAATCTATGATCCCGACAGTCAGGTAATACGTTCACAGGCAACGATTTCCGAGCAAGGCACATCGACGCAAAATTCTCAGCCAGTAACGGTGGCACAAAACATTCCCAATGGCGATAATGTTACTTCAAACAGCGGGATTTTTGATACATCGTCAAAAACCGAAGAAACTATAAATTACGAAATTTCCAAGATTGTTCGTAACAAGATAAAGAATACCGGCACCATTCGTAGGCTCACGGCTGCAGTATTGGTCGACGGTGTTTATGAAAAGAATGATGAAGGCAAATTGGTCTATCGTCCTCGTACTACCGAGGAAATGGAGCAAATTAGCGATTTGGTAAAATCGGCGGTAGGCTATGATGCCAATCGCGGAGATATGGTAGAGGTTGAAAATCTGCGTTTTGCTTCAATAGATGGTGATATATTAGAGAAAACAGAGCAGTTATATTTTGGCTTTAGCAAATCAGAATTGATGAATATGGCAGAAGGATTAGGTGTTGCGATAGTGGCCATTTTGGTTATTTTACTGGTAATTCGTCCGCTTATCAACAATGCCTTTGAAGTATCAAGCAACAATCCGGCTGAGAAGCTTATTGCACCGGGAGATGAAGATGACAATTTGCTGTTGTCTAACTTCTTAAATGATAATTTTGACGAATCGGCAGAGGAGCTGGTTAACATTAATAAAGTAGACGGACGCATTAAAGTCTCTTCATTAAAGAAACTCAATGCCACGGTTGAAAAGAACCCCGATGCGGCGGTCAATGTTATCCGTTCTTGGCTTTATAATAATGAAGGTTAGGAAAAAAACTGATGAAGCAAAATGTTATTGACGATTACAATCTTTTATCAGGGCAGCAAAAAGCGGCGATATTAATGTTGTCGTTGGATGAAGAGCGTTCGGCCACGCTTTTTTCAATGATGGATGATGAGGAGATTAAAGAGCTTTCGGTAATAATGGCCTCTTTAGGCAAAATTAATTCCAATGTTATTGAGCAGCTTATTGCGGAATTCAACGATAAAATTACCAGTACAGGGAGTCTTGTTGGTTCTTACGAAAGCACTGAGAGGTTATTAGCTAAAGCTTTGGATAAAGAGCGGGTATCGGTTATTATGGAAGAGATCAGAGGTCCGGCCGGTCGCACGATGTGGGACAAACTAGGCAATGTTAACGAGCATGTTTTGGCCAATTATCTAAAGAACGAATATCCGCAGACGATAGCTGTTATTTTATCCAAGATTAAAGCCGAGCATGCAGCCAAAGTTATAGCGCTGTTTCCGGAGAATTTTGCTATGGAAATAGTGATGCGTATGTTAAGGATGGATTCGGTCCAGAAAGAAGTTTTAGATAGTCTTGAAAAGACGTTGCGCAAAGAGTTTATGAGCAACTTATCAAAATCCACAAGGAGGGATGCGCATGAATTGATTGCCGATATCTTTAATTCTTTGGATCGCAATACCGAAACGCGGTTTATGGAGGCTTTGGAAGAACGCAATCGCGAGAGTGCCGAAAGAGTAAAATCATTGATGTTTACGTTTGAAGATTTGGTTCGTATAGATTCGCAAGGTATACAAGTTTTGTTGCGTAATATAGATAAGGATAAATTAGCGATAGCCTTAAAAGGAGCTTCGGAAACGGTTAAAGAATTATTCTTTAATAATATGTCTACCCGAGCTGGAAAAATCATCAAAGAGGATATGGAGGCAATGGGTCCTGTCAGAGTAAGAGATGTTGAAGAAGCACAGCAGTATATTGTATCCACGGCCAAAGATTTGGCCGGCAGCGGAGAGATAGTCGTATCCGAGGGCAAAGAAAGCGACGAGTTGATATATTAATAAAAGGTTTGGCATCAAGTGGCAGAGTATCAAAAATATATGTTTGATAATTTTGAAGTTTCAAACGTTGCAAAACGCGAAGAATATGAAGAATCTTCATCTTTTGAGAATAAAGAAACGGAAAGTGATTTGCCAGAAGAAGATGTTGAAGATGTTATTGAAGACACAACGATATCAGAAGCAATTGCACCTCAAGAGCCGGTTGTTGAAACGGCCGAAATTATTAATACCGAGCCGACATATTCTAAAGAGGAATTAGACGCGGCAGTAAAATTGGCCGAAGAAAAAGCCTATGAAAGAGGTATTTCTGAGGCCATGAGCGAAGAGGCTAAAAAACACGATTTATTATTAGAAGATATCAGCAATCGCCTAAACGATATTTTTGCAAATATTGATAAGAAAGCAATGGAGATGGAGAATTCATCATTACATTTTGCGGTAGAGTTGTTGCGCAAGCTTTTGCCCACATTGGAGCAAAAGCAGGCAGAAGCAGAGGTAAAAAGTTTTATGGCTCAAAATTTTGCAAACTTTGCAGCGCAGGAAACACTTTCTTTTGCTTTTAATCCTGATACAATTTCTTTGGTATCTGACAGTATAGGGCGTTTAGCCGAGCAAAATGATTTTGAAGGCAAGATAGCAGTTCACAAAGATGCAAGCTTAGGCCCTAGTGATTGCCGAATAGAGTGGAAGAGCGGCGGGGTTGAGCGGAAAGTATCTGCCAACTTAGATAAAGTTGAAGATTTAATTGAAAACAATATGCAAGAGAGGGAAAATGGAAAACAATCTTGAGTTAGATGAGATGAGTGAGTCAAAAGTTTTGGATGATGAGCCCATTTTACGCAAGGATACTGGTATGGAAGATTTTGATATTCCGACATCGGCATCTGATTTGGAGGCGGTTTATAATATTCCGGTAAAAGTATCGGCCGTATTGGGCAAAACCAGTATGAAAGTAAGCCAACTTATGAAATTAAATAAAGGAGCCATTATCGAGCTTGATCGCAAGGTTGGCGAGGCGATAGATATCTATGTTAACAACAGTTTGGTAGCCCGTGGCGAGGTTGTTGTTGTCGATGACAAACTTGGTATTACCATGACCGAAGTTATCAAGGCACCCAACAAATAGGATTAACAAACAATGGAATTACTGATTGTCGGAACATTAAACGGACAAATCGGAGCGGCAAGCAAGATTGCCATCTCCAAAGGCGGTCAAGTGTCATTGGCAGACAACATTGATAAGGCGCTTGATATTTTACGTTCCGGCAAGACAATTGAGCTGGTGATGATAGATGTAACATTGGATGTCCATAAATTTATCTCATCACTTGAAGCCTCACGAATTAATGTGTTGGTTGTTGCTTGCGGTGTAGCCAATGATACGTCTTTAGCTGTCAAAGCCATCAAAGCCGGAGCCAAGGAGTATATCCCTCTGCCTCCTGATCCGGAGCTAATAGGTGCGGTATTGGCAGCCGCCACCAGAGAAAATCATGCTCTTATATATGGCGATAAAAAGACCGAGGCCATTTTAAAAATGGCCAAACAGATAGCTCCGTCAGAGGCCAGTGTTTTGCTGACCGGAGCATCAGGTACCGGCAAAGAGATTTTTTCACGTTTTATTCATGACAATTCTAAAAGAGCGAATCAAAAATTTGTTGCGGTTAATTGCGCAGCAATTCCCGAAGCCTTGCTTGAATCAGAGCTTTTTGGGTACGAAAAAGGAGCTTTTACCGGGGCGGTTGCACGTCGCATCGGCAAATTTGAAGAAGCCTCGGGCGGAACTTTGCTTTTAGATGAAATCTCGGAGATGAATATCAATTTGCAAGCCAAATTATTGCGCGCCATACAAGAAAAAGAGATTGATCGCTTAGGCGGCAAAGCCCCGATTAGAGTTGATACCAGAATTATTGCCACGTCAAATCGCGATCTGGAGCAATGTGTAAAAGACGGTAGTTTTCGCCAAGATCTGTATTATCGCCTTAATGTCATCAGCTTAAATATTCCGGAATTAAGAGAGCGTCCGGGAGATATAATTGTTTTGGCCAAACATTTTATCAAAAAATACTCTGAGCTAAACGAATTACCGATGAAAGATTTATCTAAAAAAGCCGAAGAAATGTTGCTTAATTATCTGTGGCCCGGCAATGTCAGGGAGCTTGAAAACACGATGCATCGAGCAGTATTAATGGCAACAAGCGAAGAGATTGATGAAAATGCTGTTATTTTGCAAGACCAATCGGCAATAAAAAAGCCCAAGGAAAACAGCGCTCAAAGTCAGGTCGGACATACGGTTGCCGAGGTTGAACGCAAACTTATTTTGGATACCATGGAAAGCACCTCCTGGAATCGTTCAACCGCCGCCACATTGTTGGGTATATCAATCCGTACGTTGCGCAACAAATTGAAGCAATATCAAGAGGAAGGGTTTGATATTCCCTTTAATCAGGGG
>CASDRW010000004.1 GCA_949283275.1 uncultured Pseudomonadota bacterium | reverse complement strand
TGCCTGCCAGGCGAGCAAAATTGCTGTTAAAACAAATAAAAACTTGCGTTTCATGCACAAAACCTTTCAAAAAATTCTTTTAAATATTATCTGACAATAGTTAAAAATTAAATACTTTTTTAGAGATTATGCGTTAAATATCAAAATATATTTTGATTAATGGGGGAAGAAATGAAATTAAATAAACTTGTAAATACTGATTCCGATATCGACATCAAAGGCATAACCGCCGATTCACGTGAGGTAAAGCCTGGTTTTTTGTTTGGTTCAATTACCGAGGATAAATATATTGCCGATGCCGTGTCCAAAGGGGCGGCAGCAATTATTGTTGCCGAAGATTATAAAGGTAAAATACCGGCTGATGTTGTCGTTGTCAAATCATCTGATCCGGGGCAGGCCTATGCCTTGGCAGTTGCCAAATATTTTGGCAAGGTGCCGGAACATCTCTCGGCCATAACCGGAACCAACGGCAAAACCTCCATTGCCGATTTCATCCGTCAGGTATTGACCATGATGGGATATAAGGCAGCCAGTATTGGCACTTTGGGCATAATTAAATGTAATGAAGCTCCGATTCCTTCTCCCAATACCACCCCCAACAATGTCAGATTGCATCGCGAGTTAAAAGCTATGGTTGAAGAAGGCATAAACTATGCTGTTTTGGAGGCTTCAAGCCATGGCTTGCACCAACATCGTTTGGGCGGGCTTAGTTTTGAGGTTGCAGGTTTTACCAATCTTACCCGCGATCATCTGGACTATCACAAAACTTTTGAAAATTATCTTGATGCCAAACTTATTCTGTTCAGGAAAAATCTAAAACAAGGCGGCACGGCAGTGCTTAATGCCGATATTGATGTCTATGGCAAAATTGCCGCTGTTTGCGAGCAACGTGGCCAAAAAATAATTTCTTATGGCACCATGGGACAGGACATCAAACTTCTTTCATCAACTCCTCTGCCTCATGGCCAAAAATTGGAGATAGAATATTTTGGTCAGCCCAAAACCATAGAAATTCCGCTTGTCGGCGAGTTTCAAGCCATGAATGTTTTGTGTGCTTTGGGTATGTTGTCAGCCATTACTGGTCTGCCCGATGACGTAATTCACTTTATTTCAGATATCAAGGGTGCCAAAGGACGCCTCGAGCTGGTTGGCCAAACCTCAAATGGTGCCGGAATTTATATCGACTATGCCCACACCCCCGATGCTCTGGCCAAAGCTTTGACGGCTTTGCGTCCGCATACTACAGGGCGTCTGCATGTTGTATTTGGCTGCGGCGGCAATCGTGATACCGGCAAACGCCCGCAAATGGGCAAAATTGCTCATGATTTGGCCGATGTTGTCTATGTAACCGATGATAATCCGCGCTTTGAAGAGGCCGAGGATATCAGAAACGAGATTATGCCTGCTTGCCCCGGCGCCTATAATATAGGTGATCGTGCCAAAGCCATTCAAATGGCAATTGATAACCTGTTGCCCGGAGATGTTTTGGTTGTTGCCGGCAAAGGACACGAAACCGGACAATATATCAAAGGCGAGATAATTCCGTTTAGCGACCACGAAGAAGTCTTGAAAAATATTTAAAAATCAAAAGGGTTTTGACCTTATAACAAGTCAAAACCCTCAAATTTTTTTTAATACAGGCTGTCGTTAACAACTCTTTTTGAGTATACTTTCAAGAAATCATCTTGCGTATACTCCATTCGGCAGCCGTTTGGGTCCAAGAAAATGATACAATTGTCATTTTTTACAATAGTTGTCCTTAAAACATTGACTTCTTTACCGATTTTAACAAACCTGCAGTCGTTAATGTCAAAGACATATCTCAAACCCTCTACCGTAATCGCCGGACGCCGTTCACCGTTATCTTTCCGCTTGATAAGGGTGAAATCCAATAACTCTTTATCTGTCTGCAAAATCTGCGCGAAAAAAGACAGAGTTGGCCTTAGTTCCATAATAAGTATTAAAAATTAAATTGAATAGCCGGGCTATAGCATATTTTAACAAATATATCAAGCAATTTTTTACTATGTCCTATTCTCTGTCAAGAATAACAAACTCATCATCGGCAGCCATGTTCAATACCGCCCTGGCTCTCTCATCCAACAGGTCAATATCCAAACTTGCATCCGAAAGGTGTTGCACCTTGCGTTGCAATGTTTCTTTTTTCAAAGCATATTTGGCCTCGATTTGTCTGGCCTGAGCAATCTCTTTTTTTAAGGCAAAATAGCGATAGATATTTCTTTCGCCGCAAAAACTGTGAAATCCAAAATAAACCACAATAAATCCGCTGATGATAAGCAACCAATATTGTCTGAACTTGTGACCAAAATCCAATCCGAAACCCATAATTCCCCAAAGCCTTTTTTTCTTTTTATTGTTTATGAGCCAGTCCTAGACTCGCAAGTAATTCTTACCTTGCCTAGAGTCAAACAGATTTAGGTTAAGAATTGGTTTAAGCCTTGATAATTTTTTTGTAATTTATATTCCCGGTGCGACGCAGTTATTACCTTGCCATTTCCAAGCAGTCACTTTGTCATTTTGCAACAAAAACATTGTTTTGCAAATATATTCAGCTTCATATCCCAAGGCTCCCGGTGTGTCAGAGAACAAATAATTATTTAAAAACGGCGAAAAAATACCGTCCTGACCATAAAATTCAGCTCCTTGGTCATAGGTATAAAATTCCGACGGCACAAAAACGTCATCCACCTCGGTATAGGCCAAAATCTCGGTGTTGTCATCCACAATCTTAATTGCCGATGGTTTGCCGAATTTTTGCTCAATTTCGGATTTGGGTTCTCCCACAAAGGAGTTAAGATATTTGTCATAATCCTCTGGCGTGGCGCAACCAAACAACAAAGCCGCTCCGGTTAGGACAAAATAAATTTTAGATATTTTTTGCATATTTAAGCCTCCTTTTTATAAACAGTCTGCTTATAAAAATAAGTGCTTAAATATTTATTTCAATCAGTGATAGGTTCTGATTAATGAGCTTAAGATACCCTGAATTTTTACCCGCTGAGCTGGCAAACGCCTGGTTTCATAGTCTTTGTTATAAGGGATAAGCAAAATATCGTTTCCGTCGCGTTTTATTTTTTTGAGCGTCGCCTCGCTGTCATCCACCAATGCTACGGCTATATCACCGTTTCGGGCAATATTGCAGCGTTTTATAATAACGGTATCGCCATCCATAATGCCGGCCTCAATCATTGAATCACCCTCAATCTTGAGCGCATAAAATTCACCGCCGTGTATCATATTAAACGGAATATTGATTTTGTCAGTTTCATTGGCAATAGCTTCAATCGGAGTTCCGGCAGCAATTTTGCCATAAAGTGGAATTTCAACCGTTGCCCCGAGCAAAGCCTCTTCCTTGAGCTTTTCTTCGGCAATTATGCTAGATGGTTTAAGCTTAGGCAAACGCAAAACCTCCAAGGCGCGAGCCTTATGAGGCATCTTGCGTAAAAAATTACGCTCAACCAAAGCATCAATCAAGGCATGAATCCCCGATTTTGACTTTAGCCCCAAGGCATTTTTCATCTCGTCAAAAGAAGGGCAGCATCCGGTTTCTTTGATGGTCTTGTTAATAAACATCAAAAGCTTGTATTGCTTAGGTGTCAGCATGATCATACTCCTTAGAAAACAACTCCCATATACAATGTTCTAATTTAGTTCTTTGATGATGTCAACAAAAACTTCTGTTTTTTAATAACAAGATTTAATTTGTTAGAGGTTTTGATTAAATATTTATTGAAAAATTTTTTGCATGTGCTTATAGTTAAAACAATTTTGCATCAAAATTGTATTTAAGGAAAAATAAATGACAACAGAAACCAATATTCATCGTGAATCCCGTTTGGCCAAATTAAAAAACTTGGAGGAAAAAGGATATAATCCTTATCCTTATTGTTTTAAGCCCAATGCTTATGCGGCAAATCTGCAGGAAAAATATAAAGATTTGGCCGCCGGAGTTGACACCGAAGATCGTGTAACCATAGCCGGCCGCGCCATGGCGGTCAGAAATGATGGAATGTGTATTGATGTCAAAGACAAAACCGGCAAGATTCTAGCTTTTTGCCATACAAATCATTTGCCGGAAGTTGACCTGAAACTGCTCAAAAATCTTGA
>CASDRW010000003.1 GCA_949283275.1 uncultured Pseudomonadota bacterium | reverse complement strand
TGTCAACATCATCGCTTTGATGTTGTGGCCGGCAGCCAGCTATTATTTTTACAAAGGCATTAAAGAAGACAAGTTATCCGATTGGCTTTTGTTTGGCTTGTTTGCCGCGCTTAATTTGTTGAATAAGTATGTATCAGGCATTTTGCTTGTTTGCTTGGGAGCTTATTTGGTGTTTACTGCAACCGGACGCGCAAGACTAAAGTCTTGGAAATTGTGGTTGGCAGGTGTCTTTGCTCTTTGTTTAATTGTCCCTCATATCCTCTGGCTTTATGAACATGATTGGTTTGTTATAGATTATTTTTTATCCCGCTCCGGCGAGGGGAAGGTATTGCCCTATGGCTTGGCTCATGTTGTCTATCCGCTAAAATTTTTAGGCTCGCAGATTATGACCTCGGCTTTTGCATTGATAGCGTTGTTGGTTGCGTGGCGCCTAAGTCCCAAAGAGCAAATATCCGTTGCAAAAAAGGATAGGATATTTATCTTTTTTGCAGGCATTTTGCCGGTTTTGTTTATGGCGGTAATTTCGCTTGTCTTGGGTATCAAACTCAAAAGCATGTGGGGTTCGCCGGTAATGTATATGACGGGCATTTGTTTCTTTACTTTTTTGCCGTTTGATATCAAAAAGAGTTTTGCTGTCCTTCTCAAGGCCTGCTATGGAGCCTTGGTTTTGTTTGCTCTTGCTTTTACGCTGCAATGTTTGTTAACTACCAGTGCCAAGTTTAGGCTTGATGCCAAAGATTTTACATCTTATGTAAAAGGGGACAGTTATGCCTATGTTGGCGGCAGTGTTTGGCTGGCCTCAACCGTTGGGGCTTATGCCGCGTCTCATCCCAAAGTTTTGTTTTTGATGGATGAGGCCACCAATCCGTGGATTGATATGGAAGCAGTCAACAAAAAAGGCATTTTGGTAGTAGATGAAAATTTGTGGTGGTATAAAAATTATCAAAAAATCTTTGCCAATTTACCCGAACCTAAAGTATATTTATTAAAAGTCAAAACTATTTTTGGCAAAGAAAAAGAGCATAAACTTTATTATGGTGCAATTGCGGGAGAAAATTGATGAGAGACAGCGTCAGTGTGGTAATATCAGCCTATAACGAGGGTGAGAGCATAAACGAGCTCTACAAAGAATTAAGCAAAGTAATGAAAGATTTGCCGCTTAAAAATTATGAGCTGATTTTTGTAGACGACGGCTCAAGTGACGATACTCATAAGAAATGCCAAAAGCTGCAAGACAAAGACTCTCATGTCAAAATCGTCCACCTCAAACGCAATTTCGGCCACGAGATAGCCATGACTGCCGGCATGGATTATGCCGTTGGCGAGGCGGTAATTTTTATGGATGCCGATTTGCAGCATCCGCCGGTTTATATCAAAGAGATGGTCAAATATTGGCAAGACGGAACCGACATTGTATTGACCAAAAGATTAGAAAATAAAGCGACCTCAAAGTTTTATGACTTTTGCGCCGCCAGTTTTTATAAAATACTCAACTTGTTGTCAGATACCAAGATACCGGCCAAGACACCTGATTTCCGCTTGATTGACCGCAGTTATATTGACGTGCTGAAAAAATTCAACGAGCATGACAGATTATTTAGAGGCTTGTTGTCTTGGGCCATGCCCAACGATAAGGTCAAGGTGATAGATTTTGTTGCGCCCGAGCGTTTTGCCGGTACGTCAAAGTATAATTTCCGCAAATCTTTGGCGCTTGCCTTCAACAGCATTGTCCAGTTTTCGACCAAGCCGCTGCGTTTGTCGATATATTTGGGGCTTTTGACGGCGTTTATCTCAGGGCTTTTGGGATTGTATGTAATTATTGAGCATTTTGTGCTAAGACACCCCACGCCCGGTTATGCCACCATTATGACAACGGTTGTATTTATAGGCTCGGTTCAGCTGATTGTTTTGGGGATTATAGGCGAATATATTGGCAAGATACACATGGAGGTAAAGAAACGTCCGCTTTATATTGCCGATTACGAGAGCAAAGAGGTCAAAAATGCTAAAAAAGATATTTAATGCCGATGATTTTGGGATTTCGCCGGGGGTAAATCAGGCGATTTTTAAGGCTCATACCGAAGGAGTGCTAAATTCCACCAGTATTATGATAAACCTAAAATATGCGCCTCAGGCGATAGAGATGTCTCAACAAATGCCCAATTTGCAAATTGGACTGCATGCCAATCTGACCAATGAATATTCGGTTTTACCTCCGCATCGTATTCCGATGTTGGTAGATAATACAGGCAAGTTCTGTAATGGTTTTGTAAATTTGGCTCTGCTGTCGGTGTTGCACCCGAAAGAGCTGAAAAGGCAAGTCAAAATAGAGGTTGGGGCGCAGATAGAAAAAGCTCTTGCCTCAGGGCTAAAACTGACGCACCTTGATTCACACCGCCATGTCCACATGATACCTATGATTTTTAAGGCTTTTTTGGAATTAAAAGAAGAATATAAAATTCCACGATTAAGATTTGTTAATGAAAATCCTATTCTGACAATTAGGTCTACGCAAGGTATAGAGTGGCTCAAAGACGGCGGTTTGATCAAAAATTTGGTTTTGGGTTCTTGCGCCGTTGCCGATAAATTGTTGTGGGGTTATAAAAGCGATACCTATTTTTACAGCATTATCAATACCTGCAAGATATCGCGTGATAAGTTGAAAAATATTAAAGTGCCTCAAGGCTATGATGCGGTTGAGGTTGGCATTCACCCGGGCCTTCCTGAGGTGGACAAGGAATATTTAGCCGATGTTTTTGATAAAAATATCTTAAAAGATTGGCGGCAAAAAGAACTGGAAACTTTGCTTGATAAAACGGTTGAGCAAGAGTTTAGCTAGTCCCCTTTAATATTAAAATCCGACTATTATATAAAGCGGTAATCAACAACAATATTTTAGGGAGAAAATAATGAAGACCATCAAACTAAATACCGATGCCCCAATGCCCATCATCGGGCTTGGCACGTTTTTGTCCGCCCCCGGCGAGGTATATCAGGCAGTGCGTTGGGCCATAAAAATTGGCTATAAGCATATAGATTGTGCCTCGATTTATGGCAATCAAGCTGAAATAGGGCAGGCTATTCACGATGCCATTGCCGAGGGCGATATCAAACGAGAAGAGTTGTTTGTAACATCCAAATTGTGGAATGATAGCCATGCTATGGAAGATGTCAGACCGGCCTGTGAACAAAGCTTAAAAGAATTGCAGCTCGAATATCTGGATTTGTATCTAATGCATTGGCCGGTTGCCCAGCGCAAAGGAACAGGCATGCCCAAATCAGATGATGATTGGATTCCCTTGACTGAAATTCCCTTGTGGGAAACCTGGGCCGAGATGGAAAAGCTTTATAATGATGGATTAGTTAAGGCTATAGGCGTTTCAAATTTTAATGAAGCTAATATTAATTTGCTGTTAGAAAAAAATCAAATTACACCGGCGGTCAATCAGGTAGAGTGCCATCCACTGTTAAATCAAAATGACTTAATATCTTTTTGCCGTAAGAACAATATAGCCGTAACCGCATATTCGCCGCTTGGTGCCGAGAGGAGTGGAGCAACCTTGCTTGAAAATAAGGTTATTGTTGATATGGCCGAGCGCATTCAAACCACACCGGCGCAAATTTTGCTAAGTTGGCAAATGCAAAGAGGGATTATTGTTATACCCAAATCGGTTAAAGAAAACCGTATTCATGAAAACTATGCCTCGCAGGCGGTTGAACTTGATGCGGCCGATATTAAGATAATAGATGGACTAAATCAAAATCATCGCTTTTTTGACGGCACATTTTTTGAAAATCCGGCCAAAGGGTATGACAAGATTTTTTAAGATTTTCCCCCGCCAGAGAGAGGCGGGGATTTTATTAGTTGCCTTACAGAAAACCCCGAGTTTACTCGGGGCTGAATGCCAAGGTGTTGGAACAACACCGCTCCACGCCAACGAGCGTGGTCAAACCGTAAGGTTTGTAGCTGTTATAGAACCCCCAGTTTACTGGGGG
>CASDRW010000002.1 GCA_949283275.1 uncultured Pseudomonadota bacterium | reverse complement strand
ATGCTCAATCAAAGTGCCAATAGACAACCGCTGCAAGTCAAATCTTTGGCAACGGGATAAAATAGTAACCGGTACTTTACGAATTTCGGTGGTAGCAAAAATAAAAATAACATGAGAAGGAGGCTCTTCCAAAGTCTTAAGCAAAGCATTAAAAGCCTGTTTGGAAAGCATGTGAATTTCGTCAATGATATAAACTTTGTAACGAGCATTAGTAGGCTTATATCTAACACCGTCCAAAATTTCCCTTATATCATCAATTCCGGTTCTTGAAGCGGCATCCAGCTCCAACACATCGATATGTCTCGATTCGGCAATAGCGCGACAATTCTCACAAATACCGCAAGGATTAACCGTTGCCCCGTTTAACGCGTCTTTTCCAGTACAATTAAGAGCTTTGGCAATAATTCTGGCTGTTGTAGTTTTTCCAACGCCTCTGATGCCAGTAAGAATGTAGGCATGATGCAAACGATTGTTTTTTATGGCATTGGTAATGGTTTTGACCAAAGCATCTTGTCCCAAAAGTTCATTAAAATTTTGCGGACGATACTTACGCGCCAAAACCACATAATTTTCGTTGTTTTCTTCAGCCATAAATCAACCTGTATCAAAATAAAAAATTGGTGGAGAAGAAACGACCTTAACAACAATCGTTACGGCTGCTTCCTTCCGGACCTGACCGGGTTGGCGAAATGTTAACCCGTTCTTCTCCAGTAATTATAGTTAGCAAAAAGCAATTTCTTTTTCAAGCACAATTTAGAGAAAAAGGTTAATTTATATAAATACCCATAGCACGCAACTGTTCATTAGCTACTTCTTGATCATGTTCTCCCTCAAGAGATGAATTGGTATGGATTTCCTCTGGCAAAATTTGCCCGTAAATAATAACCTGAGCCAAAGCTTTGTCTTTACCATAAATAATCGGAGCCGTATAATTTTGATCAATAATCGGATCAGGCAGAGGTTCAACCGCGGATTCAAAATACTTTTCACCACTATCAATCACAATATTACCGCTTGGTTTTATTTGTACAACGTCAAGAGAATGTTGATTTGAGCCATCCTTAAAAAATCTTATTCCTCCGTTAACACCTCTAAACCCGGCTTGATCGGTAATTTCTTGGTTTAGGTTTTCTGTCGGAAGCAAAGATAAGCGGTTGGCAATTGCCACCGCATCATAAGCCAAGGTATAAAAACTGCTAGGTTTTTCATTAAAAACAGCATAATATTGATTGGCAAAAGTATTGGTCAGCGGTTTGGTTGTTGCGGGATAAATTCCGTTAACAATCATAGCTTCGTTATTAAGCCTACTGCCATCCCACAAAGAAGTACCCAAAAATTGCACTTGCGGATAAGCCGCATCATAATAAGCAAACATAGAAATAGCCGCCGTCAATTTTGCTCCGCTTTCCGGAATAATCAAGGCATCAAAACCGACATCGCCCAAACCCTCACGAGTAGAAAGCTTTTTAATAGCCTGTTGGGCTTTAACATCTCCGGCATTGGCGGCCGCTTGCAAACGACCTCTTAGTTTTACAACTCTTGAATGTCGCGCATCATAATTGGTCATGTCTTTGGCAATTTGCGAAAAATCAGAAGTTCCCGGAGTATAAAAACCTATTTTGGTAATGGACACATTATTTTTTTGAGCCGACTTTATGGCCGCTTTAGCCACGGCAGCCCCTGTTCCGTTGTCAGGCAACAAAAGAGCAAAGCGCTTACGCCCTTCTTGAGCGGCAAAAGTCATAATCCTGTCGACTTGTTCTTCGGTTAACAGACCCAAAGTATAAATTGTCGGCTGTAAAATTTCTTGCGCCGTAGAGAAAGCAATTACCGGCACTCCTTGATATATTGTTTCGTTTGATATGGCTTGAACTTCCAAACTTTTCAAAGGACCGATAATCAAATCAGAGCGTTGATTAAGAGCGTTTTCAATGGCCACTCTGGCTCCCGAAGGAGTACTTTGGGTGTCATAATATTGCAAAACCAAATTAGGGTTATTTATACTGCTTAAAGCAATCATAGAAGCATTTTTCAAACCATTGCCGTATTTTGCATCATTTCCGCTTAAAGGCAGCAACATACCCACCCTGAAACTTTTAGCATCAGAAATTCCTATTTCCTCAATATCGGTATTAAAACTGTCAGCCCCTCCCTCATCTTTAATTTTTGTAGAAGAGCAGGAAACAATAGCCAAACAGCAGAAAACTAAACAAAATTTTTTAAACACTTGCAAAATATCCCAAAATATAAAACAATCTAACCAACAGTTTTAAATTAAAAAATCCGTATTGTAAAGAGAGGTCTTTATGAAAAACGGCATTTATATTGTAGCCACCCCCATAGGAAACATCGGAGATATTTCGTTTCGCGGGGTAGACGTGCTTAAAGCGGCTGATATCATAGCCTGTGAAGACACCAGAGTAACCAAAAAACTTTTTTCGCTGATAGATATTTCGTCATCAAACAAAAAATTTATTGCCATGCATGACCACAACGAAGGAGAAATGGCTCAAAAAATTATTGATTATGCGCTTTCCGGTAGTATTGTTGCCTATGTTTCCGATGCGGGCTCGCCTCTGATTTCGGATCCGGGCTACAAACTTATAAATCGTTGTAAAGAAGCCGGTGTTTATTTTACAGTTATCCCCGGGGCTTGTGCAGCAATTTGCGCGTTGCAACTATCAGGTCTCCCAAACAACAGTTTTTTGTTTGCCGGGTTTATTCCCAACAAAGATAAAGCGCGTTTTGCAACCCTGAAAAAGCACCAAGATTTGGATGCAACGCTGATTTTTTATGAAACCGCCAATCGTCTTATAAAAACATTAACCGTAGCCTCAGAAATTTTTGGCGATCGTCAAATCGCGGTGGTAAGAGAAATAAGTAAAATTTATGAAGAAAGTCGTTTAGGTACGGCGCAAGAACTTATAGAATATTTTAATACCAATCCGCCCAAAGGAGAGATAGTTTTTTTAGTTTCTCCTCCCGAAAAGACGCCATCTCCGGCAGATTATACCGAAGAATTAAAAGCAGAGCTTAACAATCAAAGCCTAAAAACCGCGGTCAAAAAAATCACCGATAAATATAAACTTAACAAAAACGAGGTTTATCAAAAAGCTCTGGAGTTTAAAAATGCACAATAACCAAAGTGGACATTTGGCCGAATTTATGGTTTTGTGCTACCTCAGGTTAAAAGGTTATAAACTTGTTGCTCGCAATCTTCAAAACGGACATGGCACCGGCGCCGGAGAAATAGATTTAATAGTAAAAAAACGACAAACATTGGTTTTTGTAGAGGTAAAAAAGCGCCGCGATATTACCACCGCCGCCTATTCGATTCTACCCAAACAACAAGCACGTATCCGTCGCTCAGCCGAAAGTTTTTTGGCTCATCATACCGAGTATGGTAAGTTTGATATTAGATTTGACGCAGTTTTGGTAGAATTTCCATTTAAGTTTAGACACATAACCAACGCTTTTTAAGAATTTTGTTTTTTTGACTTTAACTGTCCGCAGGCCGCCAAAATATCTTGTCCTCTGGCCACTCTTATAGGGGCTTCAAATCCGGCAGCTTCCAATATTTTGGAAAAATTATGCACTTTGTTATTAGAGCTTGGCTCAAATTGGCAACCAGGCCAAGGATTAAAAGGGATAAGGTTAAATTTGGCTCCGATATTATATTTTTTCATCAAAACAATCAGTTCTTTGGCGTCATCTGGAGCATCATTAAAATTTTTAAGCATCAGATATTCAAACGTAATCATCCTGCTCATACCCATAATATCTTGGTATTTTTGACAGGCTTTCAAAACCTCTTCAATCGGATAACGCTGATTAATCGGCATAATTTGCGAGCGTTTTTCATTGTTTGGCGCATGCAGGCTTATGGCAAGTTTGACCCCCAAATCGGCTGCCACCGATTCGATATTTGGCGCTATGCCGGAAGTAGACAAAGTAATACGCCTCTTAGATATGGCGATTCCATCACCATCAGACAATATTCTAAGCGCTTTGAAGGTGTTATCTTTGTTGAGTAAAGGCTCTCCCATACCCATAACCACGATATTTGACAAATAGCGTGTTTCGTTAGTAGGCGAGGGCCATTCGCCATAAGCATCTCTGGCCACCAGAAATTGTGCCACAATTTCTCCGGCGGTTAAGTTACGGGTAATTTTTTGGCTTCCGGTATGGCAAAATTTACATCCCACCGCACACCCCACCTGAGTAGAGATGCAAACCGCACCGCGATCTTCTTCCGGAATATAAACAGTCTCGATTCTCTCACCGTCGTCAAACTCCAAAAGCCATTTGTGAGTTTTGTCGTTTGATATTTGTTCCGCCACGATTTTTGGGCGGTTCAAGGTATAATTTTCTTTTAATTTAGCGCGCAAATCCTTAGACAGATTGCTCATCTTGTCAAAATCGGTTTCACCCCTAAAATAAATCCATTGCCATAGTTGCTTGGCGCGAAAGGATTTTTCGTCGAGCAACGCCAGCTCGTCAACCAATTCTTCCTTCGATAAGCCAATAAGATTTTTCATCTATTTACACTTGTTGGAAATAGCTTTGTAGGCGGCCGAAAAACCGCTTAAAGAGTAGGTGTCTTTAGTTTTGGTACCCTTAGCGGAAGTGCCGTCAATAATCATTCTGCTGCCTCTTTTCATGGCCTCAACAATCTCTTTATCGGTTTTTTCATTAACGGCCCAGGCTTTATCCCCGCTGGTAAAGAGATTAGTAAAAGTTTTTGCTCCGATTTTAATTTCGACTTTAGCATTTGGTTTATAGGTATAACCGGCATTAATATTCACCACGTCATAGCTTTTTTCCTTTGGGCGATGAGTAACCACTACATAAATATCTCCTCTTTGAGTATATTTGCCCTCATCTTTTTTGGGAGCAGAAGCCATATAGCATACCGGCCCAGCGCTGTCTCTGTAATAATAGGCAATCCAATCACCGTATTCTCCCAACACCTGAGGAGCGGCCGCCCAAGAGGTGTTAACAAACCCAAACAATGTTAATAAGCTAAAAAACAAATATTTTTTCATCTTAAAATACCCACAAATAAAGTTAATTCTGCAATAATTATAATTGCAAAATATATAAAAACTGTTAACTTCAAGAAAAATTTTTATACTTGAAACGAGGCTTTGATGATTCGCGACAACTATCTTGATATTTCCAAACTAACCACCAATCAGGATATAATGAAATTGTTTGCCTTGGTAGCGCGCCACGGGGGTGTTTTACGTTTTGTCGGCGGTGCGGTACGCGATGCGCTAAAAGGAATAAAAGGCTATGACCTAAACCTTGCCACCGACCTAAGTCCCGAAGAAATAGCCGAGGCCTGCGCCGATGAGGGAATAGAAACAATACCGCTTGGCATCAAACAAGGGACAATAGGGGTGGTTATCGGAGATACAACGGCTGAAGTAAGTTCTCTGTGCAAGTATGTCAAACAAGAAGACGGCTCGGTAACAATGGAGTTTACCGACAATTGGGAAGAAGATGCCTCGCGTCGTGATCTGACCATCAATGCGGTTTATGCCGATGAGAAAGGCAATGTTTTTGATTATTACAACGGCATAGAAGATCTGGAAAAAGGCTATGTTCGTTTTATCGGCTCGGCCACACAAAAAATCAAAGAAGATTATGTCCGTATTTTACGCTATTTTCGTTTTTATTCGCTTTTCGGGACGGAAGAACCCAACAAAAAAGCACTGGAAGCTTGCGCCGAAAATTGTGTCGGTCTAAAAAAAGTACCAATGGAGCGCATTCGCGATGAATTATTCAAAATTATTCAGACTCAAAACGCCGCCAGAACCTATCGTCTGATGCAAGAAAACGGGATTCTGAGTTATATTCTCCCCGATGCCGGTCATATAGATGATTTAGAGTATTTTAATCAGTTAATAGCAGGGCATGATTTTGTTGATCAAAACATAATCAAACTATTCATTCTCTATCGTCCCGACAGGGCATTGGCGGAAAATATGGCGACCAGGCTCAAATTCAGCAAAAAAGAAAGACAGTTATTTGTTTCCTTGGCCGAAAAAACAATAACTCTTGACGATATTTTGGATGAGAAAAAGCAGCTTAAGTCGGTTTATTTGTTCAATAAAGAACTTTGCAGCGCCTCATTGTTGGTTTTAACCGCCCAAACAAGACAAGCTCCGGACAATCTATGGAAGATATATGAGCATATTAATTCTTTAAAAGAGCCGGAATTTCCGCTCAAAGGCAAAGATATTTTTGATTACGGAATAAGCGATTCCGCCAAAGTCGGCAAAATTTTGCAAGAGCTTGAACAGATATGGATAGATTCTGCTTTTGACCAAACCAAAGAGCAGCTTTTGGTTCAGATAGACAATATTAAGGCTGTTGTCTAGAACAATAAAGCCCGCTTTCAAAAGCGGGCTTTAAGAGTTATTTTTTATCTTTCTTGTGTTTTTTCTCTTTTTTATCTTTCTTGTCCATTTTTTTGATTTGTTTAACATCAACCTCGGTTGGTTTCATCATTTCTTTGTCAATTTCGCCGGTGATTTGAATAAGTTCGCCCTCGGTAACGGTAACACCGTCAAAATCATCTTCGTCAATATCCAAGATAATTTCGCCGGTTTCATCGGTAAATTGGTATTTGTCATCCCCCAAAGCTTTAACGATTTGTCCTTGCAGAACGACGATAGTATCATCATCTTTGTCTTTAGCATCGGCAACGGTCTCAATTACCATATTTTCCGGAACAAAAACAAAGCCTTGGTTTTTATGTTTATTTTTAGCTTGCGCATTTACGGCAACAGCCAACACACAAATTAAAGCTAACAACAGTTTTTTCATCTTTTATCTCCTTGCAAAAAATTATACCGCTTCAAAGAAATAATCTTTGTTTTTGCAAAGACAAGGCGTGAAAGCTATTTTTTATTAAGACCTTTTCGAAGAAATTTGCTATATTTTAAAGCCAGCGCCAAATTGGCAAGCGCGGCGATAAACAATATTGTTCGCGGTGAAGAAGCATCTGCCGCCCAACCGAATAAAAATCCCAAAATTGCCATTATAATATTACCAAACAACCCCACAACCGAAGCCATGGTCGCCCGCAAACTGGGAGAATATTGTTGTTGTAGCAAAGTTGTAGCAGAAGCAGAGTTTACGCCGCATTTTAGGCCTCTAGTCCAAAAGGTTTTAATACGCGTTCAAGAACCCCTTGAGTTTTGGCAATAGCAACACCATAATTGGTTATTGGGACTTGGCGTCTTACACATTCACGCAAACGATTAAGCATTTCGGCTCGATTGAGCATGCATGCTCCGCAATGAATAACCAAATCAAAACTTTCCAAATCATTAGGAAAATCGCAGCCGGTACAAAAAGAAAAATTAATTTTTTTGGCGGTATATTTTCCAAGCAACATAGGAATTTTTACTTTTGCAATATCATCATCCTGGGCATGATGAGAACAGGCCTCAACAATAAGCACATTTGCATCATCTTTAAGCTCATCAATAACATTTGCTCCTTTTGCTAAAACCGCCAAATCACCTTTTATTTTGGCAAACAAAACCGAGAAAGAGGTAAGAGCGATATTTTTAGGCACAATTTTATCAACCTCCAAAATAGCTTGCGAGTCCGTAATCACGATTTTAGGTTTGTTTTTAAGGCCGTTTAGGCACTCAGCCAATTCTTGCGGTTGCACAACGAAAGCCAAAGCATGCAAATCCAAAATTTCACGCAGGATTTGAACCTGAGGCAGAATCAAGCGTCCTTTAGGTGCCGACTTATCAATCGGTGCCACCAAGATGACGCTGTCTTTTTGTGAAACCAAACCGTCAAGCAGCGGGGTTATTTTTTTGTTTTCCTCGGGAATTTCGGCAATAATGGCATCTTTTAAGAGATCAATGTTTTGATAGTTTTTTGCCGATACGACCACTGTTTTTAGCCCCATATTTCGGCAAAAATCCAAGTCTTGTTGTTTTGGCAGCGCAATATCAGATTTATTAAACACGGCAACAAAAGGAATTTGCAAATTTTTTAATTTGGTTGCCAAAATTTTATCCGTTTGGCTTAAGCCGTTTTCGCCAACAACCAACAAAGCAACATCAGCCTTATACAGGGCTTTGTTTGAAGCCAAAATGCGCTTTTGTCCCAGCTCGGAATCATCATCCATTCCGGCGGTATCATAAAAAGTAACCGGTCCCAATGGCAAGAGTTCATAAGCCTTTGCCACCGCATCGGTGGTAGTTCCTGGCTTGTCTGAAACAATGGCCACCTCTTGTCCGGTCAAAGCGTTTATCAAAGAAGATTTTCCGGCATTACGACAGCCTACCAGGGTAATAATATGACGCAAAGCTCTGGGTGTTTGTTCATTAGACATGGCACTACCTCAAAAAATTAACATTCATATGATTCTAGCAAAAAGAAAATAACAAAGCGTTAAAAAAACCTGCTTTTGGCAAGCAGGTTTTTCAAGAACTGGTGGAGGTAAGCGGGATCGAACCGCTGACCTAATGATTGCGAACCATTCGCTCTCCCAACTGAGCTATACCCCCAAAAAAGTGATAAAGCTCGCCTCAAAGGACGAGCTTTAAGTTGAATTGGTGGAGCTAAGGAGGATCGAACTCCTGACCTCTTGAATGCCATTCAAGCGCTCTCCCAACTGAGCTATAACCCCAAGGTCGAGTGCAAAATAGCCAAATTTTTATCAAAAGTCAAGTCCAAAAAGGTAAAAAATACTGTACAAAACAACATTTTATGTTTATAAAACTTCCAAACAAAAAATTATTAACATTATATAGATATGAAAAGATTAATTATTTTATTTGGCGCTCCGGGATCCGGCAAAGGATTATTAGGAGATATGCTGGTTGAAAAAACAGGTATGAAAAAAGTTTCAACCGGAGATTTTTTCCGCTCCGAGGTAAAACAACAAACGTTACTGGGAAAAATTGTTGCCTCAAGGGTTAAGCAAGGCGATCTGTTGTCCGACTTTATTGTTAATCCCGTGATTGAAAACGCTTTTTCACAGATACTCGGTGATATCATTTTAGACGGCTATCCTCGTACCTTTTCACAGTTTGGCTTTTTAAAAGAATTGGTTGAAAGAGAGTATACTCCACTTTGCGTTTATGTTGACACCAAAATTGATGATATTCTTTCTCGCATAAGCCAGCGACGTGTTTGCGAAGATTGCGGAACCACGCATTTTGCCTCGCAGGGATGTTGTCCCAAATGCGGTGGTCGCTCTCTCATCAGGGAAGACGACGAGCGTATTCTTGAAAGGATAAATCAATATAGCACGCTCACATTGCCGGTGTTGGAAGAAAGAATAAAATACTGGTGCCGTGTAGTAAGCGTTAATGGACTAAACACCAAAGAAAGTGTTGCCCAAGTACTGGAGGAGCTTAAAAATCTGTAATAACAACCCCGTGTTTTCACATAAACACGGGGTTGTTAAGGTATATTCTCAAGAATCTCCGGGATATCTTTTTTGGTATCCGCTTTTACACTCCAAAGACCAGCTCATCAATAGTTCAATTTCTTTGGTGTCCTCATCTAGTTGTTCGGCAATAATTTTAAAACCGTTTTTTTGATAAAATCGTACAGCCTCTGCATTTTTAATAAAAACTTTTAGAGTGAGTTCAGGGTATCTTTTTTTTGCAAAATTAACCAATTTAGTGCCGATTTTGTTGTTTTGAAACTTTGGGCCGACAAACAAAGCCCCGATATGTTTGTCATCAATAATACTCATAAAAGCTTTAATTTGCCGCTTATCTTCAAAAACAAAACTGTCGGTATTGGGCAGATAATATTTTTTGATTACCGGCACCATTTTTTGCCAATATTCTGTACTAACGAATTTATGTGATTGAATACTTGCCGCAAGCCATATTTCAAGTACCTTTTTCTCATCTTCTTGTTTATATTTTCTAATCATCTGTGTCTCTTTCGCAAAGCAATTCTTTTTAATCTTCTCTCCATCAAGACACGATGTGCGCTGCGATAAACGGCAACCGAATTAACACGTGCTTTCAAGATAATATTAAATTCTTTCATGGTCAACATTACACCAAGAGTAACCAATAAAGCACCCAACAATATTTGCCAGTTAAGAGGATCGTTAAAGATGACCACGCCGGCGGCAATACCGAACACGATTCTCAGCGTGCAAAACGGCGCAATTTTGCTAACTCCATTAACGGCAATAAGCTTTTGCCACAAAACCATGGCAATAGACAACAAAACAACTTCAAACGCCAAAGCCCAACCGGCAATTTCCCAATTGACGTTTACCAAATTACGATAGTCATATTCTTCAAAAAACACCGACCCCACAGCCGTAAAAGGTACTGCCAACAGATAAGAATAAGCCAAGAAAGTAGAAGTTGGCATATGCTTGGTATCCTTAAATATAATTTGGCAAGCCCCCCAAACAAAACGTGACAACAAGATTAAAATTACGCCATAAAGGCTCATCTGCGGCATACCCAAAATAACCGCCACTCCGATAAACGAGAGCAAAATAGCCATAACCTGCTTGAAATTAATTTTTTCTCTGGCCCAAATACAAGCCATCAAAACCGAAATCGGCCCCTCGGTTTGCAACAACAAAGAACAAGCCGAAGGCGACAATATATCATAAGCAATATAGCTCATAATATTGTTAATAACGTTTGAGGTCAGCGCCACGATGAGCAATTGCCAAAATTCTTTTTTAGAGGGCTTGTCGGCAAAAGGCAGTATCAAAAAAGAAATAATAAGATAGCGAATGGTCAAAAAAGTTAACGGCGGAATTTGCTCCAACCCGAGTTTGCTTATGGCCGGATTGATACCCCAGATAAAAACAACCAATAAAGATAGAAAAATGGCAGATAGTTTCATGCTTGTTTATCTTTCGTCAAATATCCAAGTTGCTCACAAACTTAGCGCGTTCAATAATAAACTTAAACCGAAGTTCCGGATTTTTACCCATCAAACGTTCTACTTGGCGCCTGGTTTCAAAAGCCTCTTCCTTACCCTCTTCGGTGGTGGTAGAAGGTATCATAACCCTTAACAGCATACGGTTATTTTTATCCATGGTGGTTTCTTTAAGTTGCTGTGCACTCATTTCTCCCAAACCCTTAAACCGGCTGATATCGGGTTTTTGGTTGCCCTTAACCACTTTGGCCAAGATTTTGTCTTTGTCCTCATCGTCCAAGGCATAATAGTTTTTGCCGCCGACGGCAATTTTATACAAAGGCGGCGTGGCAATAAACAAGTGTCCGTTGGCAATCAGTTGCGGCATATGCTGATAGAAGAATGTCATCAACAACGATGCAATATGCGCCCCGTCAACATCAGCATCGGTCATAATGATAATTTTTTCATAGCGCAGGTTTTCTTCTTTGTAGTTTTCTTTGGTGCCGCAACCCAATGCCTCAATCATATCTTTGATTTCTTGGTTTTGGGTTATTTTTTCGAGCGATGCGCTGGCAACGTTAAGGATTTTGCCGCGCAAGGGCAAAATGGCTTGGGTAATTCTGTCGCGTCCTTGCTTGGCCGAGCCGCCGGCAGAATCACCCTCAACAATAAAAATCTCGGTGTTTTCGGCCGAGGCTTGCGAGCAATCGGCCAGTTTACCCGGTAGCCGCAGACGCTTGGTAGGGCTTTTGCGTACTTTTTCTTTTTCTT
>CASDRW010000001.1 GCA_949283275.1 uncultured Pseudomonadota bacterium | reverse complement strand
TACCTCGTTATCGCCGCCGTGGCCAAACAACCCCACGGAAATAACAATATTTCCCTCCAAAGTGAGGCGTTTTTGGGCGCGGATAAATTCATCCTTAAAACGGGTAGAGCCGCATAATGTAATGATTTTGTATTTGCCTTGCATTTTTTGATCTCCTGTTTGTGTCGTTCTAGGTTAGCAATATTTGGGCAAAGAAACAATATATTTGTTGACATATCAAAAAAATTTTAATATGTTTGCCGCAACGGCCGAGGCATTTTTTTGTAAATATCTCGCGGTGTGGTGCGAGGTTTTTCAGTGTTTCTCGGTATAATTTGAAACAATTTGTTTAGTTAGGGTATAACTTATGGCAAAAGTCAGTCCGTTGCAGTTTTTTAGGCAGGTTAAGCAAGAAGTTAAGAAAGTTACCTGGCCGACAAAAAAAGAAGTTCATCAGAGTTTGGTTATGGTGATTGTTATTGTTGCCATTGCTGCAACTTTCTTTTTTGTGGTTGATCAGGTTTTGGGCTGGATTGTAAGAACAGTATTTTCACTTGGAGTATAAAATAAGATGAATGCTCGTTGGTATGTTGTAAATGTTCACTCGGGTTGCGAGAAAAAAGTTGCGCAAACAATTAAGGAACAGACCGTTATCAAAAAAATGGAAGATTACATCTTTGATGTTTTGATTCCGACAGAAGAAGTGGTTGAGGTTAAGAAAGGCGCAAAAGTTGCAAGCGAGCGCAAGTTCTTTCCGGGATATATCTTGGTTAAGATGGTGATGACCGATGATGCTTGGCATTTGATTAAAAACAACCCCAATGTCAGCGGATTTTTGGGATCGCGCAATAAGCCTTATCCGATTACCGAGGCCGAGGTTGAGCGGATTATGACCCAGATGAAAGAAGGGGTTGAGCGTCCGCGCGAAGTGGTTAATTTTGAAATCGGTGAGCAGGTTAGAGTTTGCGACGGGCCGTTTGCCTCGTTTGTCGGCTTGATTGAGGGGGTTGATGTTGAGCGTGCCAGAGTTAAGGTTTCGGTTTCGATCTTTGGTCGAGCTACACCGGTTGAATTGGAATATTCTCAGGTTGAGAAAGTTTAAGTTTGAAAATGCCGTTTGTTGAACGGCATTTTTTTTGTTAAAAAGGATAAAGGTTGATGCTTAGGGCTTTTTTGGATGAATTTAAAAAATTTGCCATGCGCGGCAATGTTATTGATATGGCGGTTGGTATTATTATCGGGGCAGCGTTCGGTAAAATTGTCGACTCACTGGTTAAAGACGTGATTATGCCGCCAATCGGTTTGTTGTTGGGCAAGGTTGATTTTTCGAATTTGTATTTGGTATTGAAATCGGGCAGCGGCGAGATGCCATATAATTCGTTGGCGGCGGCGCAGGCTGCAGGGGCGGTTACGCTTAATTATGGTTTGTTTATTAATGCGGTTATCAGTTTTACGATTGTGGCGTTTGCGGTGTTTATTTTGATTAAAGGAATTAACAATTTGCAGGCCAAAATGGAGAAAAAAGAAGCCAAAGAGGCTTTGAAAACCGCGCCCAAAACCAAAACCTGCCCTTATTGCTGCTCGGAAATTCCGCTTGGGGCGGTCAGGTGTCCGAACTGTACCAGTAATTTGGAAAAATAGGTAGAGTATGTTTTAATATATTTACTAAAATCCTTGCCTAAAAGCAGGCAAGGATTTTAGATTGATGATATTTATAATTAAATTAAAAAGAATTTTAGAAACTAATAAAAGAACCGTCGGCAACTTCTTTTATCTCGGCATCGCTGAGACCAAGCGATTTGGCTATGGCAAAGGAAAAGGAAAATGCTTTGCCCATGCCTTTGGCCGTGATGATGTTGCCGTCAATCTCTACATCGGCTCCGGTATACTTAAAATCAGGTGAAAGCGAGAGTTGCTCGGTTCCGGGGTAGCCGGTGATGTGTTTGTCTTTGGCTATGCCGGAATCACGCAATACTATCGGTGCTGCACAGATGGCCGCACAAATTTTGTTGGCGGAATAAGCTTGGTTGATGAAGCGTGAGACATCTTCTGAATTGCGAAGATTGGTAGCTCCGGGTAGCCCGCCGGGAAGAATAACGGCGTCAAAGTCGCTTGAAGATATGTCTTTGAGCAAAACTTCGGTCGAGATGCTGAAACCATGAGAGCCTTTGATTTTGTGGGTTTCAAGTCCGGCTAAGACTACGTCAACGCCGAGACGATGCAAAACATCGGCCGGGGTTAGGGCCTCGACCTCTTCGAATCCGTCAGCCAGTAAAATACATACTTTTTTGTTGTTCATGTGGTTTCTCCTTAAAAAATATTTTTTAAGATTGTTTGTTTTCGTCTTTGTTATCGTGTTCTTTGTAGCGATATAAGTTAGATAAAAATTGTCGTTCAATGCTTTTGTAACGCTTGGAAAGCCATGTCGATTTGTATAATACGACAATGACCAATCCCATGAGAGCATAAGTTTCATAAAAATCTTTGGTGAATAAATGATTTATGACAACCATAATAAAAATAATAATTATTGCCATGCGCAGAACCGTGCATAATATAAGCGGAAGTCGGTTGGTGGTGCGTTTGTGCCATAAGGTTAGGTAAATGCGCGCCAAGTCGCTGTTAACCGTCAGCAGACCTTGCAAAAACGGCGACATCGCAGCCAAGGTGATGAGCATTGCACTGAATGCAGCAATGCGGTCGGGCAGATGTTTTAGCAAAAACGGTTGCACAAGGTAAAAAGATATGTTGATAATAGCAATTAAAATTACTGAGGCTATACATAGTTTGAAAAAATATTTTTTAAATAGCTGTTTCCATAATTCTTGCTCGGCGTTGGTGTCTGATTTGGAGGTGGTGTGGGTGTTTAGGTAGTCTTTCCAACGTTGCGGCAAATTGCGATATATGAGATTGTAGAATGGTTTGGCCGATTTTATTATTAAAGGGGTGGTGAAGGTGGTTACAACAGAGACGGCAACAATGGTGGGGTATACTTGAGGCCCTAAAACACCAATCGAAACACCCGATGCTGCAATAATAAAGGCAAACTCTCCGACCTGAGCTAAAGAAAAGCCGCAGAGAATAGATGTTTCGAGGCGGTTGCCGGAAAGCAGAAATCCAAAGGTGGATAAGATAATTTTGCCAAGCATAACCACCAGAGTGATGACGATAATCGGCACGATGTATTCAATAAACATATAGGGGTCTACCAACATACCGACCGAAGTGAAAAAGACGGCGCCGAACAGGTCTTTAACCGGCTTGATGGTGCACTCAATACGTTCAGCCTCATCGGTTTCGGCCAGAATGGAGCCCATGATGAAGGCCCCGAGAGCCGATGAAAAACCAAAAGATGTTGCCAGCCAAACCATACCCAGACATAGAGCCATGGAAACCAGCAGTAAAAGTTCGTCGTTGAGCAGATGAATAACTTTTTTCAGGAAAGTCGGCACCAGATAAACACCGGTGATAAACCACAAAACCAAAAAAAAGACTAATTTGGAAGAGCTGAAAAGCAAGTCCAGACCATTGAACGTTTTGCCGACAGAAATGGTAGGCAATAATACCAAAAGCAAAATACCAACCACGTCTTCTACCACCAAAACACCAAAAACCAAGTCGGTAAAGCGCTGCCCTTTTAGCTCAAGCTCTTCAAAAGCTTTGATGATGATGGTAGTGGACGACATTGATATCATGCCGCCTAAAAATAAACTTTCGGTGGTTGACCATCCCATGGACAGTCCTACATGGTAACCAATCAGCAGCATAAATAAAATATTGGCGCTAGCGGTGATAATGGCTGATTTGCCGACGTTGACTATTTTTTTAAAACTAAACTCTAGACCAAGGCTGAATAATAAAAAGATAACCCCGATATCAGCCCAGATTTGGATGTTGGTTTTGTCAAGTGTGCTGGGAAAGAGAGCAAAATGCGGTCCTACTAAAATACCAGCTAGGATGTAGCCTAAAACAACCGGTTGTTTTAGGCGTTTGAATAATACCGTGATTATCCCAGCACATATCATGATAAGTGCCAAATCAGAAATAAGCGCAGGCAGATGATTCATCCTTTTAACCTTATTTGTAAACAATTAATCGTTGAGATTATAAAAGCTAAATCTTAAACAAATATTTAATTATGTAGTTTAGTTTGTTAAAAAATGGAGAGATAAATGGATAATAACAATATAAAAAAATGGATTGAACAAAATGCCGATGCAAAAACGGCTTCGTTTGCCGCATCTTTGGTGCCGGGACTTAAACATAAAATGTATGGCATAAAATTGCCGATTTTGAGCAAAAAAGCTAAAGAATTGGTCGAGGTGATTGATGAAATAGGCAATGACAGTTGTGAGGAAATTTTGCTTAAGGCTTATGCCATAGGCTATATTAAAAATGTTGATTTGCAAATAGCCAAAGTGCTGGAATTTGTGCCCGAGATTGATAACTGGATGGTGTGCGACAGTTTTTGTTCGGCTTTGAAAAATGCTAAAAAATATCAGCAAAAGTATTGGTTGATTGTTAAAGATAAGGCTAAAAGCAAATTAGATTATGAGCAGAGATTTGCTTTTGTGATGATGTTGAAGTTTTTTTGTAATGAAAATTATGTTGATCAGGTGTTGGAGATTTTGGTTAGGGCCAAACCCAAAATTTGGGATACCAAACAGGGGCTTGCTTGGGCAATGGCTGAATGTTTTATCAGATTTAGAGAAAAAACAGAGCCATGTTTATCTAAGCTTTTGCCTGAGATATATCAACTTACCAAACGCAAAATATTGGATTCAAAAAGAGTTGGCAGTAAGGACAAACAAAAGTTGAGAAATAAAAAGTTTGGGCAAGGTGAATCCTGCTTGTAAATAAAGCCAAAATAGTGTATAAGCCAAAAGAGCATCAGGGAGGGAGAAAAGATGAAAAAAGAACTCTTGGCGCCGGCAGGAGATTTGGAAGCCGGATATGCCGCGCTCTATTACGGGGCCGATGCGGTGTATCTTGGCCTAAAGCAGTTTTCGGCCAGAGCCAGCGCCCAAAATTTTGACGAGGCAGAGCTTAATGAATTTGTCGGATATGCTCACTTTTTGAAGAAAAAAGTGTTTGTGACCATTAATACCCTTTTGCAGCAAGGCGAAATTGCCGATCTAATCAAAAATCTGGATATTTGCCGGCGCGCTAATGTGGATGCTCTTATTGTGCAGGATTTGGGTGTGGCAAGAGTTGTTAAAAAATATTATCCCGAAATGGAACTGCACGCCAGCACGCAAATGGCCATACACAACAAAGAAGGTGCTTTGGCTTTGAAAAAACTCGGATTTTCCAGAGTGGTGTTGGCCAGAGAGCTTACTTTGCCGGAGATAAAGGAAATTGCCAATGCCGTTGATGTGGAATTGGAAGTGTTTGTGCATGGGGCGCTTTGTTATTCTTATAGCGGAATATGCCAATTCTCATCAATGATGAGCGGACGCAGCGCCAACCGAGGAAAATGTCAATATCCGTGTCGGGCTGAGTTTATGAGAGACGGCAGAATTGAGCATTGTTTCTCGATGAAAGATTTGGCGCTGGAAGAGGATGTCTTAAAACTTCCGGTGTATTCGTTGAAAATTGAGGGACGCAAGAAAAGCGCCCTTTATGTGGCCGCGGTGGTTGATTATTATCGCAATATTTTGGACGGCAACGGCGCAATAAAAGAAAAAGCGCAGGATATTAAACAAATTTTTTCCAGACCCTGGTGCAAGTTTCATCTTGGGGGAAAGGACAAAGATGTGGTCGATAAAAAATTTGTCGGACACAGAGGTTTGGCAATAGGTAAGATTGAGGAAATAAAAAATAACGGTATCGTTGTAACGATAAATCATAAAATTGCCAAGCATGACGGTATTCAGATTGATGTGGAAGGAATGGAAAAACCTTATGGCTTTTCGCTGCAGAAATTTAAGGTGGGGCTGAGGCAGAGATTGGAAGCTCAAGCGGGAGAAAAAGTGGAAATTGTTCTTCCGCAAAAACCTGAGGGTTTGAAAAAAGGAGCAGGAGTTTATTTGGCATCTTCTTCCGAGGTTAAGGGGAAATATAGTTATCAAAAACCAAAACCAAGAGAATTTTTGCAGCGTGTGGCGGTGGATGTCGAGGTTTGGGTGCAAAAAGATAAGATAAAAGCAATCTCTTGCGGCAAAGAAACCGAAATTAAAGCAAGTTTTGAAAAAGCTTTGGATGTCGGTAAAACCAACGAGGCAATTAAAAAGGCTTTTGCCAAAACCGGTGATACCGAGTTTGAGCTTAGGAATTTGCTGATAAATAACGAAGAAAAATGCTTTGTGCCGGTGTCTTTGCTGAATGATTTGCGAAGAAGTTTGTATGGGCAGATTGTGCCAGAGCAAAAAATCGTGCTAACAGATGAAATTGAACCGAGGAATTATTCGCTGAAAGCAAAATGGGCAGTTAAAACCGATGATGTAGGGTGTCTTGGTTTGCTTGATAAAGAAAATATTGACGAATTTATTATTTTGATAGATCCGGATTTTGATTTGGATAATATTCGTAAGTTACCAAAAGATAAAGTAAGAATTGCTTTGCCGGTGGTATGTCGCAATGCAAAAGATTTGGATGCGCTTATTGGTAAGTTGTTGAACATGGGCTATAAAAAATGGGAGATTGCCAATTATTGGGGTTTGAGTGTGTTGCCGGTAGGTAATTTAGATGTAAGCTTTGATAATTTGATCTATATGTTTAATACCGAGGCAATGCAGATGGCTAAAGAAATAGGCGCCTCAAGAGTAACTTTGGCAGTTGAGGATACGTTGTCTAATTTGAAAAATTTGGCAATGGAGGCACCGCTTCCGGTTGAAATGGTGGTGTATCAGGATGTGCCTTTGTTTACATCGGCAGTTTGCATAAGGCAGAATTCGTGCAGAGATTGTGATAGAAAAGATTTGTGGATGGATTTACAAAAAGATGGGGTCGGGTATAAAGTTTTGAGCAAAAATTGCGAAACAAAAGTGTTTTCGGCTTTGCCGTTTGCGGCAGCAGAGCAAGTTAAGGAAATCAGAGCTGATTTCTACAGAGCCGATTTTTGCCATAAAAAATACGGGCCGGAGCAAGTTAGGGATATTATAAAGTCCTTGATGAATTTTAAAAATCCCGATGCTTGTATGAGCGGAAATATTCTTAGGCGAAATGAAATGTTTTGATAAAAAAGAGGGTTATTTAACCCTCTTTTTTATTGATGTGGATTTTTTTTGCGTGTTTTGTTTTTTCTTTGGTGTTGGCTTTGTTTTAAGATGAGAAGTATAAGAGATAATGATTTTTTCAATCTCTTTGGCCTTTGAGGCACTCATGGCATAAAGCGGAATTGAAAAAGAACCAAATTGAGAGTTGCCGGCTATGTGTTGCATGAAAGTCATGTGATAATGCTCAAGTCTTTGCGGAGTAATTTTCAATAAATAGCGGTCAAAGCCAAAACATCTGACGTTTATTTTTTCAACCGATTTTATTTGTGTCCATCTTAAAGGTTGATTGTGGTCAATTTTAATTCCGTCAGAGTCAATAACTGCCAGAGGAAGGCGTATCAAAAAAACAAACAGCGCACTCAGAATAGACAGTGAGCAGGTAATCAGAGCAAAGTAATAAACAGGTTTGTAATCGGGAAAAATACTCCAGGTAAATAAAATTGCCAGAGCTAAAAGGCCTAAATTAAACAACAAATAAATTCCCAGTTTGCGACGGGAATAATAAAATATCTTTTCTAATTTTGCCATAAGTGAAGTCTCCTGCAAAAAATAATATTATGCGCAGTATAAAAAAAATAGGTTAAAATTATATTGCAATATAAAAAATAAAAAGGACGTAAGTGATAATCGCCGCATATATACCGGCAAAAATGTCGTCAAGCATAACACCCCACGTATTGAGAAGTTTTTTATCTGCCCAACCAACAGGATTAGGTTTAAAAATATCAAAAACTCTAAATAAAATAAATCCGCAAATATAAATGCCCCATGATTGCAAATTTCCTTGCAAATGATCGGCCAACAAAGCAAAAGTCAAAAGTTGGCCCGCAACCTCGTCAATAACTACAAATGATGGATCATGAGAAGTGCTTTTTAAAACTTCTTTTACGGACCAGACACCGATAAAAAACGAGATTAAAACACCAAGTAAAATTCCAATCAATCCATAAAAATAGGCCAGGATAAAAGCTAAAGGAAGAGTTGCCAAAGAACCAAAGGTGCCGGGAGCAAATTTGATTTTGCCGACATAAAAAAAAGTGGCTAAGAAAAAAGAAAGTTGCTTTTTCATCAAATATCCTTTTTAAATTATTAGTTGTTTCATTTATAAAGGCTTTTTTGTTTTTTGGACAGTCTTTTATAACGGTTGATAACAGTAATTTTATGGCTTGAAAAAAATAAGCTTTTTTGATATGAGTCGGAGTGTTGTATGAAAGGACTAAACTATTTTTCATAAAGGGTGTATGACAATGAAAATAGGAATTATTGGGACCGGATATGTCGGCCTGCCAACGGGTGTCGGATTGGCTGAGCTTGGCAACACGGTTGTTTGTGTTGATAAGGTGGAAGAAAAAATTGAAGCCTTGAAAGTAGGTAAAGTTACAATCTTTGAGGCAGGACTTGAGGATTTGTTTCAGAAAAACATTAGAAACGGCAGATTAAAATTTAGTTCGTCTATGGAAGAGGGTGTTAAGGACGCCGATGTGGTTTTAATTGCGGTGGGGACGCCGCCTCATCCGGTTACTAAAGAGGCTGATTTGCAATATATTTATGCCGCAGCCGAGGAAATGGCTCCTTATTTGACCGGGTATACGGTGGTGGCCACCAAATCAACCGTGCCGGTTGGTACCGGAGACGAAATCGAAAAAATTATCAGCACTAAAAATCCGAATGCCGATTTTGATACGGTGTCGTTGCCGGAGTTTTTGCGTGAGGGATTTGCGGTTCATGATTTTTTTGAGCCTGACAGAATTGTTATCGGGGCAAATACGGACAGAGCGCTTAAGGTTATGACGGAATTATATAAACCTTTTGCCGGCAAGACAGAGATTTTGGCGGTTAGGCGCCGCTCGGCCGAAACCATTAAGTATGCATCTAATGCTTTTTTGGCCATAAAAATACATTATATTAATGAAATGGCTGATTTTTGCGAAAAGGCCGGAGCCGATATTTTTGAAGTGGCAAAAGGGATGGGACTTGATAGGCGAATCGGCAATAAATTTTTGAACCCCGGTCCTGGGTATGGTGGAAGCTGTTTTCCCAAAGATACTAACGCTATGGCGTGCATGGGCAGAAAATATGGGGCATCATTATCATTGATTGAGGCTGCAATTCGGGGTAATGACTTGCGTAAAACCAAAATGGCCGAGCGGATTTTGAATATGGTCAAGGGTGTGTCTGAGGCAAAAGTGGCGGTTTGGGGATTGGCGTTTAAAAACGGAACCGATGATGTCAGGTGTTCGCCGGCTTTGCAAATTGTGGAGCAAATGCTTAAATGCGGGGCCAATGTTTGTGTTTATGACCCCAAAGCCATGGATAATGCCAGAAAAATTTTGGGCGATGAGGTTAAATATGCGCAAAATGCTTTGGCGGCGGCTAAAGATGCCGATGTGTTGGCAATATTAACGGAATGGAATGATTTTGCCGAGGTTAATTTGACCGAACTTAAGGCTATTATGAGAAGTCCTAAAATTGTTGATTTGCGAAACATGTTAAAAAGTAAACAACCTCAGTTGCAGGGATTTGAATATCGGTGTATAGGTTTAGATAGCTAAATAGCCAATATACGAGGGTGAAATTATGCAAAAAATTATACCGCAAAGACTTAAAAAAGGTGATGAAATAAGAGTTGTCGCTCCGGCAACGGGGATTAAAATCATCGGGCAAGATTGCAGGGCAATTGCCAAAGAACGTTTTGAAAAAATGGGCTTGAAGGTTAGTTTTGGCCAAAATACCGTTGATGATAATTTTGATATGGTGGCTTCAACCGATATTAGAAAAAGAGCCGATGATATTATGGAGGCTTTTTTAGATAAAAACGTAAAGGCCATATTTAGTATAATCGGTGGGTTTAACTCTAATCAGATTTTGCCGTTTTTGGACTATGAGGTAATTAGAAACAACCCCAAGATTATATGCGGATTTTCGGATATTACGGCGCTTCTGAATGCTATTTGGGCTAAAACCGGGTTGGTTACTTTGTATGGTCCGCACTATAGTTCTATCGGCATGAAAAAGGGCTGTGAGTATACTCTTGATTGTTTGCAAAAAATGCTGTTTGGTGATGGATATGAACTAGAAGATGCACCTGAGTGGAGCGATGATTTGTGGTTTATAGACCAAGAAAAACGCGAATTTGTTAAAAATTCAGGGCGCAAAATTTGGCACCAAGGTGATGCCAAAGGCAGACTTATCGGCGGAAACCTCGGTACATTGATTTTGCTTAACGGAACTTGCTATCAGCCCAAATTTGAAAAAGACACTATTTTGATGGTGGAGGATTGTTTTACGGCGAAAGATGCCGACGGCAAAATTTTTATGCGTCAAATGCAGGCTTTGGCGCAAAGAGATGATTTTGCTAATGTTAAGGCGGTGCTAATCGGCAGATTCCAAAAGGCTTCGGCGGTAAGTGAGGAAATGAAAAATTTTGTTGTAAAATCTATTCCGCAACTTGCAGATATACCGGTTATTGCCGATTTGGATTTTGGGCATACAACGCCGATTGCAACTCTGCCAATAGGCGGAGATTGTGTTATATCGGCTGACAAAATAAAAATTAGGTGGTAGAAATGCCTGATTTTGCGTTTGAAAATAAATTACAAGGATTGGTGGCAGGGGTTGATGAAGCCGGACGTGGGCCTTGGGCCGGGCCGGTAGTGGCCGGGGCGGTGGTGTTCTTAACCCATGAGGTGGATGAGTTTTTGCTTGAAAATTTGGATGATTCAAAAAAAATAACCCCTAAAAAACGCGAAACCTTATATGAAAAGTTGTTTGAAGCTCAAGACAAAGGGCAAGTGTTAATCGGTATAGGACAGGCTCAAGCGCAAGAAATTGACGAGATGAATATTTTGCAGGCGACCTTTTTGGCAATGAAAAGAGCTGTCGAAGGGCTTGGTAAGATTCCTGATTATGCAATTATTGACGGCAATCAAAAGCCAAAGGACTTTCCTTGTCAAAGTATGACATTGATTAAAGGTGACGCCAGGTCTTATTCGGTGGCGGCGGCATCAATTGCGGCCAAAGTATTCAGAGACAGGATGATGAAAGATTTGGCGCTTAGATATCCTTATTACGGATTTGAAAAAAATGCCGGCTATGGAACCAAAGATCATATTGAAGGTATAAAGGCTTTCGGAATTATTGACGGAGTGCATCGCAAATCTTATCGCCCGATTCAAGAAGCGTTGGTAAAAGTGGCTTAGACCTTGAAAAAACTTCATTTTTATTTTTTCCGATTGTTGTTAATAAATTTATAACCATCTGTGAGCCATACTGCTTATCAGCATAACAAAATTAACAACTGTATGGTTGGACAAGATGAGTAAAAGGCGGATACAAGGGCTTCTTAATACCATTATTAATGATGATTGTATTAAAATAATGAATGAGATGGAGGAAAAATCGGTTGATTTGATTTTTGCCGATCCGCCATATAATTTACAGCTTGGGGATGCTTTGCTCAGGCCGGACAACAGCAGCGTCAGCGGGGTATATGAAGAATGGGACAGCTTTGAAAGCATGGAATCTTATGATGAATATACCAAGGCGTGGATGAGCGCGGCTAGAAGAGTGTTGAAAGATGACGGAGCATTGTGGGTTATAGGCTCATATCATAATATTTTCAGAGTTGGTAAGATTTTGCAGGATTTGGGGTTTTGGATTTTAAATGACATTATTTGGAACAAAGTTAATCCAATGCCCAATTTTAAGGGGACAAGGTTTACTAATGCCCATGAAACGCTTATTTGGGCATCAAAAAGTCAGAATTCCAAATATACATTTAACTATGAGGCGATGAAAGCCTTAAATGAAGATACGCAAATGCGCTCGGATTGGCATATTCCGCTTTGTACCGGAAAAGAACGCCTAAAAGACGAAAACGGTGAGAAGTTGCATCCGACACAAAAGCCTGAGGCGTTGCTTTATCGAGTTATTATGTCCTCAACCAAGGTGGGAGATGTGGTGTTGGATCCGTTTTTTGGTACGGGAACAACGGGGGCTATTGCCAAAAAGTTGGGACGTAATTTTATCGGAATAGAAAATAATCCGGCGTATATCAAAGGTGCTCAGGAGCGGATTGATGAAGTTGAGACGGTTAAGAATAAATTGTGTTTGGAATATGCATGCAAGAAAAAACTGCCGAGAGTGCCGTTTGGCAATGTGGTGGAGCGCGGGTTATTGGAGCCGGGAGATGTGTTGTATGATATAAGCCGCCAACATTGTGCGGTGATACGCTCTGACGGGACGCTAAAAAGCGAAAATGCCGAAGGGTCAATCCATCAGGTGGGGGCGGCGGCACAAAACGCTCCGGCATGTAACGGATGGGTTTATTGGTATTTTGAAAATTCGCGTAAAGAACTGGTGTGTATTGATGAATTGCGCCAGGCTTTGAGAGCGGAGATGGAAGCTTAAAATTTTATAAAAAATTGTTGTGTAAAATATAAACTTGGGCTATATTGATTCCCAAGTTTATATTTTTTTTAAGACAAAAGTTTTTGAGATAAATGCGTAAGTGGTCGGAAAGAAACAAGAAAGACAGGCCAGAGAATAAAGTTACCGGTATTTTGAGCGAAACGCCGGAAAGTGATAATTATGCGGCAATTGATTTGGGGACCAACTCTTGCAGGTTGGTGATTGCAACGCCTACGCCATCTTCTTTCAGAGTGGTGGAGACTTTTTCCAAAATAACCCGCTTGGGCGAGGGGATAATCAATAACAATGAGCTTTCGCATACGGCGATTAGACGAACGATTAATGCTTTGAGAGTTTGCTCAGGTGTATTGGAAGAGTATGCCCCGATTGCCAAATCAAGGTTTGTGGCAACCGCGGCTTGCCGCAGAGCTAAAAATTGCCGCTATTTTTTGGATTTGGTAAAAAAAGAAACCGGGCTTAATATTGAAATAATCTCATCACAGGAAGAAGCCAGGCTTGCGGTGGCTGGGTGTTTGCCGCTTTTGAACCGCAATATTAAACGGGCTTTGGTGTTTGATATCGGCGGTGGTTCGACAGAAGTGTCTTTGGCCAGAACTACCAATTCGGGAAGAATGATTATTGAAGGTTATGTGTCGCTTCCTTATGGAGTGGTTACGGTTTCTGAGGCGTTTCCTAATCATGATATGACCGATTTGGCTTATAATACGATTATTGAGCGTACGCACAAAATTTTGGCAGAGTTTGAAGAAAAATACCATATCTCAGAGGCAATTGCCGCGCAGGAAATACAAGTGCTTGGAACATCAGGAACAGTTACTGTTTTGGGAGCGGTGCATCTTAATCTGCCGCGATATAACCGCTCGGCTGTGGATGGGTTGGCTTTGAGTATACAAGATGTGAAAAAAACTATTACCAAAATAAAAAGAATGGGGGATGAGGGCAGAAAAAAACACGCTTGTATCGGTATGCAAAAGGCGGATTTGACTATTGCGGGATGCGCTATTATTGAGGGGTTGCTTTCTTTTTGGCCGATAGCCGAAATTACGATTGCCGATAGAGGAATTCGTGAGGGGATTTTGCTTGATATGATGCATGCCGATAAGCAACAGAAAAAAAATAAAAGACATTTTAGGTCAAGATTTCCTTTTGCCAAAAAATCATGGCGTTATTTTAATAATAATCAAAAACTTAAAGAGGCGGTAAATGACAAATAGAACTTATGCCGGAATTGATCTGGGATCTAACTCTTGCAAATTGCTGATTTGTGATGCCGATGGCAAACGTTTGTATATGGAAAATTTTCAGACCAGGCTGGCAGAGGGAATGTATAAAGAAAACAAAATTACGGATGAGGCGGTAGAACGAGGGTTGGAGTGTTTTTTTAAGTATAGGCAATTGCTGGATAAATACGGGGTCGAATCGCAAAATATGCGGGCTGTTACCACGGCGGCCTGCCGGATGGCAAAAAACGGAGAAGAGTTTGTTAAAAAAGTTTATGACGAATCGTTGATTAGGCTTGAAATTATTGATGGATTGGAAGAAGCAAAGCTAAATCTTAAAGGGGCAATGGAGCATGTTTGGGGCAAAAGCAAATATGTTGTTGTTTATGATTTGGGCGGAGGCTCAACCGAAGTTAGCTTGGCAAGCAATGCCAAAAATCCCGAGATTATATATTCGGTATCAATACCGTGGGGAGCCAGAAATTCGTCGGAAGCGTTTGATTTGGTGGAATATAACGCCGAAAGAGCAATGAAGCTTGAGGCCGAGGTTGATAAATATATGGATGATTTTTTGACTAAGGCAGAATTGGATAAACACCAAGATATTTGTTTTGTGGCAACATCTTCGACGCCGTTGCGGTTGGTATCAATGATTAAAGATTTTGGCAATTATGACCGCGACCGAGCCGATGGTTTGGTAATGACCAGAAAAGAAATGGATGATGCAATTGCCAAACTTTTGCGCTCGAGCCGCAAGGAGCTGGCCAAAAATCCTTATGTTGGAGATAAACGTTCGTATATATTTATTGCGGCTTGTATTATCTTTAAGCGGATTTATGAGCGTTTGGGATTGGAGGAAATAACCGCATCGCTCAAAAGTGCCAAAGACGGGATTGTGGCCGAGCTGATTGCAAGAGACAAAGGAAATTGAGATGGCTAGAACGACAAAAGCAGCTAATGTTATCGGCGGCAGGCATAATTTGTCAGTTAGGGTGAAGACGGCAAAATATAAGAAAAAGTCATCGAATCAATGGTTGTTGCGGCAGCTTAACGATCCTTATGTGGCCGAGGCCAAAAGGCAGGGTTATCGCTCGAGGGCGGCGTTTAAGCTGATACAGTTGGATGAAAAATATCATTTCTTGGGCAAAGGCAAAACTATTGTCGATTTGGGGTGTGCGCCGGGCGGTTGGACGCAGGTGGCGGTTATGCGCAACAAAGGATGCGGCAAGGTTGTGGGGATTGATATATTGGAGACCGAAGCGGTTGTAGGGGCAGAATTGATTTGTCAGGATTTTACCTCAGATGATGCGGCGGATAAGCTAAAAGCTTTGTTGGGAGGCAAGGCTGATATTGTGATGAGCGATATGGCGGCAAACACGACAGGACACCAGCAGACGGACCATTTGCGCACCATCGGTTTGGTTGAGGCGGCGTATGAGTTTGCCAAAGAGGTGTTGAACGAGGGCGGAATTTTTATTGCCAAAGTGTTTCAAGGCGGCGCCGAGGGCGAACTTTTGGCCGATGTTAAGAAAAATTTTGCCAAGGTGGCACATTTTAAGCCCGAGGCAAGCCGCAAAGAATCGCCGGAGACATATTTGGTGGCGCAAGGGTTTAGAAAAATATAGGGATTTTTTATGCAAAACGGAGCTCGTTATAAGGCTGTTGCAGAGATTTTGGAAAAAGTGTTTGAAGATAAACAGCCGGCAGATGCCATCATTAATGACTATGTGAGGGCGCGCAAATACATCGGATCAAAAGACCGAAAGTTTATTGTCGAAAATGTGTGGCAGATAATCAGAAACAGAATGAAATTATCGTTTGATGCCCAAAAAAGCGATGCAAGAGGTGTGTTGCTTTATGCTCTTCGCGATAAATTGGAGGAAGTGTTTGACGGTTCGCAATATGGTATGGAGCCTTTGAGCGAGGAAGAAAAAACATGGCTGAAAAGAGAAAACGACGAGCCTTATCCTGATTATGTTGAGGCGGAATGTCCGAAGTGGTTGTTTGCCAAAATAAATGATGTGAATTTTTGCAAGGCGCTTAATACAACCGCCACAACTGATATCAGGGCGCATGGTATAAGCCGCGAGGAGCTGCAAAAAAAATTGGCCCAAGAGGGAATTGAGGCCTATGCGGGGGCTTATGCTCCAAAGGGTCTTAAAATTGAGGGACGCTTGGTTTTAAACAATTGTATGGCCTGGCAATCAGGCGAAATGGAAGTGCAGGATGAGGCCAGCCAGGTGGCGGCGATATTGGCCGATGTGAAAAAAGAACACAAAATCATAGATTATTGTTGCGGTGCCGGCGGCAAGGCTTTGGCAATGAGCGATATTTTGCAAAACGAGGGCAAAATTTTGGCGCATGATATTGATGCCAAGCGTTTGGCAGCAATAAAGCCCAGGATGGCAAGGTTGAAAGTTAAAAATATTGAACTGACGGATATTATTGCCGATTCGGATAAAAATTTTGATCGCTTTATATTGGATGCGCCGTGTTCGGGCAGCGGAACCTGGCGCAGGGCGCCGGATGCCAAATTTCGTCTGAGCGAGCAAAGACTTAAGAACTTAAACCAGACGCAAGCCGAGTTGTTGGAGTTGGCGGCCAAAAAGACCAAAACCGGCGGCAGGATTGTTTATATTACCTGCTCGGTTTTGCGAGAAGAAAATGAAGATATTGTCAAAAATTTTTTGGAGATGCACCGGGAATTTGCGCCGGTTAATTTGAAAAATTTGTGGCAGCAAAAGATTGAGGCGCCTTATCCTTGCGGTAATGATTTTTATCTTAGGATGTCGCCTTTTACATGCGGAACCGACGGATTTTTTGTGTGTGGTTTGGAGAAAAAATCTTAGGCTTTGGCGTTTTGTTGGTAGATGTAGGACAAAATCTCGGCCACGGCGGCAAAAGCCTCAATGGGAATTTCTTGGTTGATATCAACAGCTTTTAGGATTTGGAGCAGATCGGCATCTTGGCGGATCTCAATGCCGTGTTCTTGGGCAAGGGCAATGATGCGGGCGGCAATTTCGCCGCCGCCTTTGGCCAGAACAACCGGAGCATTGTCCTTGTCTTGGTCATAGCCGAGAGCAACCGCATAATCGCTTGCAGAGCTTGTGGAAAAATCAGAAGCGGCGTTGTGTTTAGCAGAGGATGTGCTATTATCTTGATTGGACATGAAGCTTGGCTCCGGAAAGTTGTTGCTTTTATAACAATAATACCGGGGTTGGGTTTTGGCAAGAGGTTTTGTTTGGCACAAAACTTGCATGCTTGTTGGAGTGTGGGGACACTTTGACAAATTTTGATTGGGGAGTTGAGACCATGGATTTGAAAAATCTTACGGTTTTTAAGTTGGCAAATCAGAATATGAACTATTTGGCGGCTAAGCAAAAGGTTATAGCCGAGAATATTGCCAATGCGGCAACTCCTAATTATTTGGCCAAGGATATTGAAAAACCGCAGTTTTTGGCGGAGATGGAAGAGCAACGCTCTTCTTTGAAAATGGTTGTTACCAATCCAAAACATTTTGCCGAACTGGCGTCGGTTGGCAAAGGCAGAGATGCAAACGGGTTTAGGGTTTATACTCCGCAGCCCAAAGATGCGCTGACGATTGACGGCAACGGTGTTATCTTGGAAGATCAGATGAACGAGGCAAGCCAGGCAAGCTCGGAATATAAGCGGATGGTGACGATTTATAACACTTATAAAAATATGTTATCAACCGCCAACACTAAGATTACGGGGTAGAAGATAAATGGCTGGTAATTTGACATTGAGTGCTGATATTGCCGCCTCGGGGATGAAAGCCCAGGCTGAGCGGTTGAAGGTGATTTCGCAAAATATGGCCAATGCCGATTCAATTTCGGCAACTCCCGGCGGCGAACCATACAGACGGCAGGTGGTCAGTTTTGAAAACTATATTGACAAGGAAACCGGCGCGCAGATGGTCAGGGTGGACAAGATTGTCGATGATATGTCGCCGTTTGAGAAGAAATATGAGCCGAATCATCCGGGGGCGGACGAGCAAGGGTATGTGTCGCTGCCCAATGTCAATCCGCTGATTGAGATGATGGATATGAAAGAGGCGCAAAGAGTTTATGACGCCAATTTGAATATGCTTAAGACCGCGCGCGAGATGAACTCGAGCGTGTTGGATATTTTGAAATAACGGATGAAAAAATAAAGGGGAATAAAAAGTGGTTAGCAGTGTTACAAATGCTTTGAATGCGTATCAGGCAGCGTTGAGCCGGATTGGGGGTGTGCAAGGCGAGCCAAAAGCAGAAGCGGCTAAGCCGGAGGCAAGTTTCGGCGATGTTTTGCAAAATGTGGTGGAAGAGGCGGTTGATGCCCAGAAACAGGCCGAGATTACCACTATTAACGGAATTGCCGGCAAGGCGGATATTCAGGATGTGGTTTTGGCGATTTCTAATGCCGAGCAAGCGTTGGAAACGGTTGTGGCGGTGAGAGATACGGCAATTAAGGCATATAACTCAATTATGCAGATGAATATTTAAGATTGGTGGGGAAGGATTAACTTTTTCTTTACCAAAAAGATGTTAGTATAAACTCGTGCGGAAGTAGCTAACCGCACGAGTTTTTAGTATACTAAGACAAGGATACAACCAGGATGTTGTTACAAGAATTGACACATCGCCCGCTATGGGATTTTGAGCTTTCTGCTATATGTGTGGCAGAAGGTTTTGTTGTATCTAGAAAGAGAGGTGTGAGATGAGTGATATAACTCTCAACGCCTCAATGCGAAGCAATTTGCTGAGCCTAAAAAACATTGCCACCCAAATGGACAAGACCCAACTTATCCTAGCCACCGGCAAAAAGGTAAATTCCGCTATCGACAATGCCTCAAGTTATTACCAAGCCCGCTCTTTGACCAACCGCGCGGCGGATTTGACTGCGTTGTTGGACAGTATGGGACAAGGAATACAGACGATTGAAGCAGCAACTCAAGGTATTGAACACGCCATTACTTTGTTGGAACAAGCGACAGCGGTTGCCAATTCTGCTTTGGAAAAAGCGGAAGAAATTGTCGCCCGCGTTGCAACCGAGGACGAACTATTGGCCGCGATTCAATCAGGAAAATCCGGTTTGATTGTAATTGACGGAGATATAACTTTATCAGAAAACCAAAC